>NZ_JAUBQB010000067.1:0-29041 GCF_036701035.1 Microcoleus sp. Pol7_B2
GCACGCTAACTTACTCTCCATTTTTGGAAACAATACCTAATTTACCAGGGTTTGAGCCTTAACTGAACCGTATTGATCTATAAATTTTTTTTCACCGATCAAGAATACAGAACTGGAACCAGAATTCATTTCAATCGTAATCCCATACTCTTCTATGACTTGAACTCGATTTATTATATAGTCAGACATTAAGAAAATAAATATTGCCATTGGCAATGGAAATACATTGATATTGATGGGGATAGTTGCAAGACCAATCCCTAAAAATGTCCAGTACCAATTAGGTAGTTTTTTTGTGAAACTTTTGGATTTTTTGCTAACCCGAACGCTGCTGATATTACGGATATAATAAATAGTGTCATTGACAACCAAAACTCTGCCTGCAAACACGAGCTTTGTGTGATTTTGCTCCTCCGAACCAGTTGTCGATTGGGTTGGCATTTTTCAGTCCTTAGTGTTCGCTAAATCTCGAATCTCATAGTAAATCCAGGTTAAATATTCCCTTTATGTTTTAGTCCGCGTAGGCGGAGGCAAGCTTGTGGAGTAGCATTTTCAAACGCCGAGTCCGCTAGAGCGGCAATCCAGTAGAATGATTTTAAATGAAAAATGGTTGTTTCAGCGCTGGAAAATCGACGATTTACTGACTCAAACCTAATGATTTGAGCCAGTAAATCATACCGTTGACGCTGCTACGGGGTTCTTATAGACCCCGTAGCAGCAACTTCTAAGAATTCCCCGAGTTTCTAACCGGGGGAGATATCAACTGCCGAAACTTCTTCTTAAACTTATTCTTATACACGTAGATCGATCGCTGCCAATCCTCAAATTGCAGCGACATTTCGGCCGCCAAACCGGTGCGGTTCCAAACATCCTCCTGACACTTGCGGCGGCAAAAATTCATCGGTTCCGAGTAAACTTTCCCAGTAGATAAACTGGGCTTCGGGCCGCACCAGTGAATCACAGTCGCCTGAGTGCGATCGGCCGCAGGCCCGCTTGACTCCACCGGAAACCGCTTTCTCACAAAATCCTGGTCAAAATCCGGCACCAACAACTGCATATCCACACTCTGCACCCGCAGCCGATTTTCTTGCGCCGCCCGGAAAATCATAAAGTTCAAAAACCCCATTTCTCCGTACTTAAATATCCCCGGATTTGCCGCCGTAAAATCTAAAATTTCTACGTATTCTTCCAAGCTAAAAACGCCGCGTTTTGCAAAAAAAGTACCAGTGCAGAAATAATTTGCTCGATATTTCGACCAGCTAAAACTGGGGAAATGCTTTTCAACGCCCGGAATGTCAAAGAAAAATTTTGAAACATCTGCATCGGAATTTTCCTGACAAGGTTGGTCTACAATAAAATCAAATTCTTGAAAATTAGCCAATTTGAGAACATCGCCCCAGACGATCGTATCGGCATCCAAAACCATAAAATTTGACCAAGGACTTTCCCAGAAAGCAATCATTTTAGTTTTTCCCCAACCAAAACTTCTTTTCCTGAGAACCTCTTCAGACACGGTTGTGCGATCGATCACTCGCACCCCATAGGACTTTTCCAAAGCACTCACAGAAAACGTACCGTCTATCAACAGACAAATCGGCACATCTCCCAGGAAATATCGGATGCTAGCACAGCAACCCTTAGCAAACAGATAATCTTGGTCGCAGCAGGCAATAATAATACCAAAGTCTTCCATAAACCCTCACTATTTTACTAACTTGCCTACCCACAGCTTTTCGGTTTTTTGTTCTGAAAGCAGCTCGATTTTCAAGTTTTGCATTTTCGCCAGCTTAGCACTAAACTTCTGCGATCGCCCGTAGACAAAAACATCGCTAAAACCACTAGGAATATTGGGTATAGTTGGTCTGTCAAACAACTGAGCTCGACGCCGCGCTTCCGGGTCAAGCAACACCAATTGCAGCCGCATTTTCGGTTCTAACAAATGACTCATTGACAGTATATTTCCCAGGCTGACTTCCGAGATATCACTGACAAGCAGCGGCTTTGGAGAACGAT
Source organism: Microcoleus sp. Pol7_B2 (assembly GCF_036701035.1). Lineage (NCBI taxonomy): Bacteria > Bacillati > Cyanobacteriota > Cyanophyceae > Oscillatoriales > Microcoleaceae > Microcoleus > Microcoleus sp. Pol7_B2. The sequence goes on from NZ_JAUBQB010000067.1 coordinate 2,014, forward strand.
CGATCCTGCGAGCAATTTCGGGATTTTCCCGGCCCCATTCCTTAGTCCACCAAGTCTCGGCTTGAGAACTAACGGCATTCGACAGCAAGCCGCCCGTTAACAGTACAACTGTCAAAACTTTCCACATTTGCCGTTTCCAGCTTGGCACGCCCAGCGCGGTAATTTTAGTCGCTAACAGGTAAGCAACAGCGATTTGCATCCCCAAATAAGTCGGAAATAGGTAGCGAGCTTTAGTCGAGCGGATTCCTCCTAATATAACATCCGGCAGCACGAGTGCCAGTGCTGTCACCGCCATCATCGTCACCACAAACAGCCAAACCTGTTTGCTCGTCTCCGAACACAGAAAATAAACTGCATACCCTACGATTGCCACTAAAATTAAAGTAGCTGCCATTAAAGCAATAAGATATATCGATATAGCACTAGAACTTAGCCCAAAATCAAAAAAAACGCGACCGATATTTCCGGCCCAATTCTTAACTAAAGATAGCCTCTGACTTTCTAGATTTGCCCAACTTGTCGCCCCGGATGCTGCGCTTTTATTTATCAGTAAAATTACCATCCAAGGCAGAAATGCTAGCAACGACACGGCACTTGCGATCGAGTAACTCACTAGCTTTTTATTCAACGTAAAACCTTGAGTTTCTACTAGATAAATTCCATGTCCGAACGCAACTAATAAGCTAAATAAATGAGTATAAAATCCCATAATATTTGCTACTGCGTAAATGCTCCAACTCAGCTTTGTTGGCAGCCGCATTGCTCGTAGCAGAGACGCACAAGAAAGCAAAATCAGCGCCGGCCACAAACTGTAGGGACGTGCTTCTTGAGCATAAAGCACGTGCAAGGGAGAAACTGCTAGCAATCCCACGGCTATCCACGCAACTTCCGGCGATGCAAACAATTCTCGGCACAGCCAGTACAGGGCAGGAAACGCTAACAAACTCATCCAAACTGAGAAACTTCTTATCGCCGCAGGAGAATCACCGAATAGTTTTGCCCAACACTGGACTGCCAGAAAATACAGTGGTGGCAGTTGAGGTTCTTCTATGGCCAAACTTTTAACCGTATCGCCAAAATTTTTTGTCGCATTCAGGCGCTGATATTTCATCAAATCTTTGGCGGCTACTAACTGACCGCTGCTTATTTCATGAAGAACTTCTGTTTGCGTGTATCCAGAAATCCGCAGGGAAGTAAATGCTTCATCGTACCAATAAAACTTGGTGTCGATGTTGACGAAGCGAAAGAAAAATCCTAATAGCAATAATACCACTACTAACAGCCGCAGTTGTGTTTTCATCCCAATCAGAGATGGTGTAAAAAAATATAGATGGTACGCATCAATTTAACATACCATAGAAAGAGCGAGTGCATTGCCCAATCTATAGGTTGTTCGATCGCCCTCCCATAACTGCCGACATTTACTTGTCTTCTTAGCAAATTAAAACCGTCTTGGATGCAGTCCTTACTCTCATAAACTCGGTTTTTTAACTTCGAGCGATCGCCTAAAAGCAACTATTTGCGTTCCTCAAACCCTGTTGATGCGTCCAGGATGCCCGGAGAATCAATGGATACTTTGGCAGTGGCATAAATTACAGAGAAAATGTGCTTTGAGATCCCGAGGCTGTGCCAAAAAAATAACTGGTTGTCAAACGCAAGACAGCGAGGCCACAAAACTATAATTTCAGCTAACAGAGATTCAGTCGGCTGCGGCTGCCAGACCGCAAAAAAATTGTGTTAAAATAACGGGAAATTAAATCCGCCGACGGCCCGTCTCAAAAAGGGCGATCGCCCTGGCAAGTCCCGACGGCAGCGGGCATCAAAAAACCAAAATTGGTCAAGCCTGAACTTTGGTTTGGATCGGGTAAATCTACCAGCCTTTAGGTCTCAGTTCCCCACTCATGGCGGGAAAATACCCCCTGCCGGGTCGCGAGGTTTAAAGTGAGGTTAAAAAGCTTGACATTATAGGATATAAAGCTGTATAAGGGATGCGACAAGCAGCCACAATCCTACCTATAACTGTCTGTTAAGTCTGGCATAACCGAGGACTCTGGGCAGTTGTCAGTTAGAGGCAGATTGTGGTCGAACCCGTAGAACCAGTTGTCGATAGCCTACAGAGCAACTTAAGCAAATCTGGCGATCGACAGATGAAATTAGCACGTGATGGTATAATCAACTGTAATGTAATGTGGGCTTGACCTGAATTGATGCCGGGGCGGTATAAGGGCTGGGCCCCTACGTTCAAGCAGAAGTAGACACGCCTACTGTGAATCAACAGTTATGGATAGGTTCTATTTTGGCAGTTATTGTCAACAGGCAAGCAACCACAAAAATTAGCAGTTGGGAATTGCTGCTCGTCGAGTTGAATAGAGTGTGAAGGTGTGAGGAAAATGAACAGAACTTTTTGGAATTTACTGCTAGTATCCCCGGCAATTCTGGGGCTATCATCAGTCATGAGTGCCACTGCGATCGCCGCAGAAGTGACCGCAACCGCTGAAGCCAACCAGCTAGCTACAGCTCAGTCATCTGAGTCAAAAATTGCAGAAATAGTTGGAGAAATAGTTGCAGAACCAGTTGCAGCAGCCCCTGCTGCCCCAGAAAACCTGGCTTTAAACAGCAGCGTCGAAGCGGCCCAAACCCCGGTCGTTAACGAAGCAGACGCTGAAAAACTCGCCTCAATCGAACCCGAAACCAGCGCAGCAGCAGTGCCAACAACACTGCAAACAACAGGGAGCGACATCGAGTTAGCAGCCCCAATCGCTCCGGTCAGCGCCGCAGCACCGACTGAACCTCTAGCAGCAGCAGGCACAGCCGAATCCTCGCCCCAAGCATCAGACTTGGCTGAGCAAATCAGCCAGACAGACGCCCCTGGGAAAATTGAAGTGCCAGCAGTCGCCAGCACCCCAGCCACTAAGGTAGAAATTGCTCAGACACCAGCCGCCGGAATGGGGGGCCCCATCGTCCCTGTTGCTCCCCAAGCGCTGCCGGCCCAACCGTCGGGAACCATGTCCCAGGTGACATCAGTCACTCAGCTCTCCGACGTGCGCCCGACAGATTGGGCATTCCAAGCCCTGCAATCCCTAGTCGAACGCTACAGTTGTATCGTAGGTTATCCCGACGGCACCTACCGCGGCAACCGCGCCCTGACTCGCTACGAATTTGCAGCCGGCGTCAACGCTTGCTTAGACCAGATAACCCAACTCATTGGGTCAACAGGTAACTTAGTTACCCGAGACGACTTAGCTATCCTGCAACGCCTGCAAGAAGAATTTGCAGCCGAACTCGCTACCCTGCGCGGACGAGTAGACGGCCTAGAAGCTCGCACCGCAGAACTCGAAGCCAACCAGTTCTCCACCACCACCAAATTGGCTGGAGAAGCCATTTTTGCTGTCAGCGACACCTTCGTGGGAGATGGTATCCGCCTTGAGGACGATAGAACAGTCACCAACTTCGGCTACCGGGTGCGGTTGAACTTCAATACCAGCTTCACCGGTCGAGACTTGCTCAGAACCCGCTTGCAAGCCCTCAACGTCGCCAACTACTCAGCAGCAACAGCTACGGGTACTAACATGGCTCGCCTAGCTTTTGATGGAGCTGAGAACAGCAATTTCACACTAGACGAGTTGTACTATCGGTTCCCGATGGGTAAAGCTACAGTCTTTGTCGGTCCTAAAGGACTTGACCTAGATGAAATTGCAGACCAGGCTTCTACCTTTGGTAACTCTACGAGTAACGGTTCACTTTCCAGATTTGGAGTTCGCAACCCGGCCGTATTCCGCGGCCCGCAGGGAGCAGGCGCAAGTGTGAGTTTCAACTTGGGCAGCTTCCGAGCTACCGCGGGCTATCTCGCAGGCGACGGCGATGCTCCCAACCCCGCAGACGGCAGGGGCGTTTTCGACGGTTCTTTTAGCGCTCTGGGTCAGATCGGCTTTTTTAGCAGACCGTTTGACTTGGGCTTGACTTACACCCGGAAATACAATCGCGCAGGTGATGTTAACCTCATGGGCGGCGTCGGCAGTTTGTTGGCTAATCGGCCCTTCGAGCAATCACCCACCGCATCAGATAACTATGGGGTGCAAGTTAACTTCAAACCCAGCAGTCGCTTTCAGATTGGCGGTTGGTACGGTTATACGAAGGCTGAACAACTGCGGGGCGGCAACAATGACGCTACCATCCAGAATGGTGCTATCACTGTGGCCCTGGGAGATTTTGCCCGACAAGGCAATGTCCTCGGCTTCGTCTTCGGTGTACCGCCAAAAGTTACCGAGAGTGATGTCGCCAGAAACCGCGACACCTCTTATCACTTAGAGGGTTTCTATCGCTTCCAAGTCAATGACTTTATTTCGGTGACACCGGGCGTCTATGTGATTCTGAATCCCGAACACAACGACAGAAACGACGATATCTGGGTCGGACTCCTCCGTACTACCTTTAGTTTCTAAGGTTTCCAGACATCTAGTTACAGCTAAAAGCGGCAGGCGACTGCCGCTTTTAGTTATTGGTCATCAGTCGATCGATTTTAGGTTTTAGATTTTAGATTTTAGATTTTAGTCAACACTTAACCGTCATCAGTCATCAGTCAACAGTCAACAGTTCACAAATTATGAATTTTGGCGGCAAATCCCGAATACGGAGGTGTAGCCGTGCAGAAATGTGCTACCGCCGACGGGGCCGATTTCGCCGTTGCAGAAAAAGCCGCTCAAGGGAATGTTTTTGAGGTATCGGCCGAACAGTCGGGAGTCAAAGTTCGATTCGCCGTAAAGCCCTTCACCGCGCCCCAAACAAGAGAACATCAAGGCGCCGGCGCTGGATGTACCACTGTACTCGGCGGCCCGCTGATAGCGATCGAGCAGCATTTCTAGGTCTTCTGCGGAGGTGCGCGCGTCCCGCAGATGAAATTGGATGCGCTGTCCGGGACGGACTCGATCGCCGATCGCAATTGCTCCCACTTTCGGATCTACTCCCAACAGATTGCGGATTAAAAAATCTCCCGGCTCTAATGTCAGCTTGAATTCATCGCTGACTAAGCCTACAAATAACGAGTGCTGGGCTAATTCTCGGTCTTCTTCGCTCAAAGTTTGAACTAACTCTCGCAAAGCCTCTAGGGGCGATCGCTCGATGCCCGCGCTGCCCGTATCGTCGGTTTGTTCTTCGAGTTTCAGCAAAATATTGCGCTCTCCTTCCGTCACCCGATAAGGATGCCCGATCGGCCTGCAGCCTTGAGCTACGATCGTTTCCAAAACTATATTGCCGCTCAAAGCTACCCCAACCGTCCCTTCTCGGTAAAGCTGATAGTCGCAAAACAGCGCCGCGCCTCGGCCCGCACCGTCCCCGCCGGCGAGCCCCCCTACCTTCGCCGCACCTGGATAGGCATAATCTAGCCCTTGCAGCAAATCGTTAATTTTTGCGGAAAAGGGGTCTGCCAAGATGATGAACTGCGGTTCTTCCTGAGCCGGCACGCCCAAGAGATCCACCCAAGTATCCGGAGGACTGTCTAAGTCGGGCAGTTCTTCTGCACCGACGTGAAAAGTTCTGACATTCACTCCCGGCAAACGGGCCAGACTGAGGCTGACTGCCGGAGATCCCTCGACTTCTTCGGTGAGGCCGCCCCGGTTCGTGCCGATGACTCCTCCCCCGCCGCAGCCCAGGATCGCGGGTACTGGCAGCAGTTCTCGGAGTAAAGGCATCAGCCGAGAATACTCGCTGGCAAAGGCAGACGAGATAAATATCAGCGCTAAATCAGCCGGGCCTTCTAGGTCGCGATCTGCTTGTTCTATAACTTCTTTGAGGGCGGATTCCAAAGAGGGACGGGTTGATAAAGCGCTGACCCATTGCATTTGGTTTTGGGTGTACATAAGGCAAACTTCTCTATAAAACTATCTCTATACATTAGGCTAACTGGAACTGGCCACTGGGGGGACGCTATTGTTGGGCGATCGATTCCCCATCGATTGCCGTTCTTGTGTTAACATAAGTTAACATGAGTGTCCCATTAATCTGTTTAGTGTTAAATGCCGTATTCAGCTAAATCTTAAAAGATAAAGCTCAATACAGTTTGACACACCAACCTCGTGTAATGTTTTCATCAAAAGTAAGGTCAGCTCGACCTACATTGATGCCTGTGGACTCTTCCCCCGCCGACGGGGTAGAGTAAAGCAGGAAGTAGAGACGGCTGCTGCGATCGCACTTATGGATGGTTTGTCTCTGGGCTGCTGCAACAGCAGCGCATCTCAAGCTATTATTAGCTGGGGTCGCCAGACCGAAACAGCAAATCCAACCCAAACTAACATCCAAAAAGAAAACCTTTCTTACTTAATAAGGTCAACGACCCAGGTCTAAAGACACGCTCGCTTCGAGCCTAAGACTTAAACCACAGTTGACCCGCCTAAGACTTTAGAAGTCTAGGTTTTTTGAGTTATGACACCAAGTGGCTGCTTAGCTAGTCCCTTGCTCTGTCGTTAACGGTTAAACATCTTTATTTGGGTTAAGGACGTGCCGTTAGCCGAACAAGCTCACTAAACAAAGGCGCGTGCTAACATTACCTAGAAATAGGTCGGGGACAACCATATTCTCCTACACTTTCCTACCAACAAGTTTTATGACAACAACACCCGCAGGCAACATCCAAGAAAAAATTGAAGAAGAACTAGAAAGCGCTCGTACCGTCTGTGACCTCAAGGGCGCCACTTCCGGGGAATGCGCGGCGGCGTGGGACGCAGTTGAAGAACTGCAAGCAGAAGCTTCCCACCAAAAGCAAGTCAAACCTAAGAATTCTTTTGAAAAATTTTGCGACGACAATCCTGACGCTGCTGAGTGCCGCATCTACGAGGAATAAACGAGCCATTTAGCTCTAAGCCTTGCCTCCCGCGCCGAAATCTAACTTTTGGCGCGGGAGAATTTTATTTGAGGGGTTGAGCCTTGAAATAATGGTGAGATTTGCCCTCTATCCCAATACGCTTCAAATCCGCCAGCTTCCCCCTCGCCCCCCAAGGGGGACAAGAATTTGCTGTTGCGTCCCCCTTGGGGGGCGAGGATGGGAAGGAGATATCTCAGGAATAAACAGTTTTAACTCAAGCGTATTGCCGTCTATCGTGTCTCAAGTACCCTTCAAAGCGCGCCAAGTACCTTAGAAAAGGTAGCAGTAACTAAAACATTAAGACCGTATTCTGATTGCTGATTTTTTAGCATTTTTGTAGTAAAATTTGTGACAAATAAGTGAGTATATTTTCCCAAAGATGTTGAGTCTTTTATTGGCAGCCACCGGGCCTTGGTTTCAACCGCTAGTCTGGATGGATTACCGGTTGTCTGTGTTATTAACAATTTCGATCCCGCTGGTAGTGCTGATTTGGGCTGTTGTGGCAAAAGCTGAGGCGATCGTCCGTTTGTCGATTATTTATTGGCGGGTGGCGAGTTTGCTGGCAATTACACTTTACCTGATGATGGCTGCCCTGCCTGTGAGCTTTGTATCCTCGGTGATTGGGAGGGCCTTAATTCCTGCTAGTCTGTGGTTTTGGGAGGATTTAAACGAAGAAATTGCCGATCGACCGCAGTCGCCCCTGAAACTGGCTTTTACAGCTTGGCGGTGGGCGATTACTGTTTACAGCGGTTTGGGCGCTCTAGCTCAACTTCCCTTCCTAAGCTGTGCTTTTAAATCGCAAATTGAGGTAATTGACGAACCTTTTTGCCGCATTTGGTTAGACCCACCTTGGCTCTATAAACAAATGTTTCACCCTACGGCAACCCCTCAATTTTTGGGATTGTTGGGTCTGATAGGTTTAGTCATCTATGTAATTTACTTGTCATACTTTGTGCTTATTAGACTAGGAAAACAGGGGAGGTCAGCTACCGGAAATTAAGTTGAGTTTAAGTTAGTATTTCCCTCCTAAATTGCACCTAAAGTCTTCAACAAAACACTCGAAAATTCCAAGTAAAAAAACCGGGCGCATATACGAAAGAATCGAACTAACAGCAGAGTAGCTGACGTGACGCCGCCCAAAAACGGATACAAGCCGCCGACTCCTGTCGTGGAGATCTAAAAATTTTAGACTAAGGTTCAACCTTCCAGATTGATCTGTGGAGTAAATCTAAAATCTAAAATCTAAAATCTAAAATCGACTGACAGCAATGTTATTGGGAAAGACTGTGATGGATAGCAAACAAGCCTACTTACAGTGCTTAGAAAGGCTGATTTGGGCGCTCGATCGCCTGGAAGCAAAAGTCGAACCAAGTGAACTCGCTCGGATTGCCGAACTGATTGTTCAGCCGATGATGGGGCCCTGGCGGTTTTTTCACACTCCCGAACATATTTTTGATGTGGGGGGAAAGGAAGATGCGATCGAGGTTTTGGCAGCTTTATTTCACGATACAGTCTACGTGCAAGTCGATCGCAGCATTAACTTTAACGTCAGCTACTACATCACTCCTGTTGCAAAGGAGGTTAACAAACAGCTACAAATTCGAGATCAATCTGAACTGCCAGCGGATGCTATCTTCGAGATGGTAATGCTGGTATTCAATTTTGTACCGGGCGAAGTCCTCAATCCTTTCGCTGGACAAAACGAATTTCTCAGCGCTGTCGTAGCAGCAAAAGCTCTAGAACCATTTCTCAAACGCGAGCAATTGCTTCAAATTGCAGGCTGCATTGAAGCAACAATTCCGTTTCGCGCCGCCGATGCAGGATTAACGGTAAGCCAGCGTCTTTATGACCGCTTGCAAGCAATAAATAGCCGCTTTCACCTCAGTTTGACTGATGAGGAAATGCGGGAAACCATCAAAAAAGCTGTGCGAATCTCTAACCGGGATGTGATGAGTTTTGCTCACCATAGTTCAGCCAATTTTTTGGCAAATACTTGGAATTTACTGCCGGAAACCAATCACAATCTCATCTGCTGCGGTTTTTACACGGTTCGCGACTACCGAGTTGCTTTGCTCAAGATGGAAGGTTTTCTGAATTATCTCAAGCCAGAAATAATTTTCCGACAGTTTGAGGGATATCCAGACGATCGCACCTATCAGCGGTGGGAAACTACCGCTAAGTACAATCTCGAAATTGCAAAGCTTTATTTGGGGTGCAAACTGTCTGCCCTAGCCCTACTAGAAGCTCTTTCTTCGGATTTGGGGATTGAGGTTTCTCTGGCGATGATGATGGGAGGAATTCCCGATCAAGCTCCTAACTGCGTGCGCCTGGAAAGCTTTTTTCCAGAAATAGAGAAACCTTACCAACCTAAAATTGGTTTAGAAGCGGAAGTATTGAATTTATTAGAAAATGGGCGGGCTAAAAGCACTTCTAATACCGATTTGGAGAGTTCGCCCCTGACAACGTTTGTGGTAAAAATTGTTGGCTTTGACGAAATGCGCTATCAGTGCGATCGAGCTAAGGAATTTTTTGGAGAAAATCTAAACGCCGACGACTTTATTTCCGACTTTAACCCTATAGTTACAGAAATTGTCATTGATTCAATTCTCAAGTTGTTTGACAGCCGGAAATCTACTATTTACCGATACTATGATATCACTTCTCAGTTAAAGTCGCAACCCCAGAGAAATTTTCCCAATCGCCCTTTTCGCTCACATGGTTAACTAGCTTTAAATACAGTATTTTTGCCTCCTCTATATAAAAAACTATTACTCAGCTTGTATAAGAGTGCAGCGATTACACCGTGACAGGATTGATTGCCTCGCTTTCTCTACGTCAATCTGCCTATCCATCCCGACACCAACAGCCGTACAGGTAAGTGGGTATACGGGATTAAACCGCATAATGTAACACTATGTAAACAGATTTAAGTCAGCCAGTAGAGAGCCTTTGGAGACTTTGCCCTCGTTTACATAGGGGCGTTTTTTGGCGGCGACTTACTTATGGTGTGGGGCTGGTGCCAAAGATGCTAAAAGTTGATAAAAAATGGAAATTCGCTGCTGTTTGCCTTTGACAATTACTTTGTACAAGACGGATTGGATAGCGGGCTGTCACTCATCTGAGCTACCCCAGATAAGCGTCACTATAAAAAGCGACTGTTAAAGCACTTCCCCCCACAGCTACAACTGGGGAATAGCAAGTTCAAACGGCTTGCAAACCACTAATCCCCAATCAAACCATGCAAACCACAAATTCAATTTACGCTCAATTGCCTCTTTGCTCTTCACTGCCCACACTGAAACGAAATAATAGCACCACTGCTAATCAAAACGTGCGCTACCTCCAACAATCCTTAGTTAAAAACGGATATCCCGTCGCAACTGATGGATTCTTCGGCCCAAAAACCGAACAAGCAGTGATCAAATTTCAAAAGGAAAATAAGATTGCTGTTGATGGCATTGTCGGCCCTCAAACTTGGAGTCTATTAGGCGCTTGTTATACAGGTGAACCCGGATGTTAAATCCAAGTTAACTAATCCTAGGCGCACGGGTAGCAAGAAACTGGGTTTTTTCACAGCAATACTTCCTTTACGCCCCCAGAAACGCTAAAAAATCTGGTGATTGAGCGAAGGCGAAACCTCGTTTATGCCCGTCAAAAATGCCTTCAGGACTATTAATTAACATCTTTTCCCCGCTGCCCTGCTTTTAAACAACTTGCAAACAACCAATGGAGACTCAAACTATGCAAACCACAAACGCAATTCACATGGAATTACCTCCCTGCCGTTATTTTCCCCTACTGAAACGCAACGATGGCGTCACCCAAAATGAGGACGTTCGCTACCTCCAGCGGCTCTTGCACACCAGCGGATTTTCTGTAAATACTGATGGAGGATTTGGCCCGAAAACCGAACAAGCAGTCATCAATTTTCAAAAGCAACAAAAAATCGTTGCGGATGGCATTGTCGGCCCCAAAACTTGGAATAAATTAGGAGTTTGTACAACTATATTTTAAAGTTGGTGCAAGCATCTTTTAAAGAGATTAGGGCGGGCAGTGCGCGCCCTATTTCTCCGTCGAAATTTCCACTCCGCACCACCCCTCCGGGGCTCCGTACATTCGATACTTGCGAGATCGTTTGAAATACAGCATTGCTACCCGATCGTCCGGATTGATTTGTAAAATGTTTTGAAATACTTTTTGGGCGGCAACAAATTTTTGCTCGTAGTAAAAATTGAGAGCTGCTTGAAAAATCTCCGCAGTTTGCTGCTTAAGTACAATGCTTTCCTCTGTTTCTGTCTCGTAAATTTCAAAAACCGACACAGCATTTGTCTTTCCTTTCACCATTACTCGATCGACAAATCTGTACTTATATTTTTCTGGATCGTCTAGGCGATCGATAATTGCACCGCTAACTAGAATGCCCGCGCCGTAAACCTTAGTCAATCCTTCCAAACGAGAGGCGAGATTCACCGCATCAGCAATCACCGTACTTTCCATCCGTTCTCGCTCGCCAATTGTACCCAACATCAAATTGCCCGCGTGTAAACCGACGCCGATCGCGATCGGACACAAACCATTTTTTTCTCGCTGCTGGTTGTAGATATTCACTTCTTTTTGCATATCAATTGCTGCTCGTACACCATCATCAGGAGATGTAGGAAACAGTGCCATAACTGCATCACCAATGTACTTGTCAATAAACCCGTTATTTTTCCTGATTGCAGGGCTAACCCTTCCTAAGTAAGTGTTAATAAAGGCAAAATTTTCAGGCGGTGTCATATTTTCGGAAAGTGCCGTAAAAGAGCGAATATCAGCAAACAGCACGGTCATATTTCTTTCCTGATTTTCGCCTAATTTTACTTCAATAATACTCGGCTTTTCCAGCAAGCTTAGAAAATCGTGCGGCACAAACCTGCCGTAGGCTGCATTCAGTTTGGATAGGCGAATTTGCGTGTTAATTCTCGCCAACAATTCCTTTTTAATAAAAGGTTTAGTTACATAATCATTTGCTTCTAAGTTAAAAGCTTCTACCAAGTCAGTAGTTTGATTTTTAGCCGTCAGCATCAGAATCGGCATTTCTAAAGGGGAGTATTTTTTGCGAACTTCTCGACAGACTTCATAACCAGTCATCTGCGGCATCATTACGTCGAGTAAAATTAAGTCGGGCTTAAATCCTGATTCAATTAGATTTACAGCTTCTAAGCCGTTGCTCGCTTGAGTAATCTCGTAGTTTTCTATAGAAAGACTGTTAATGATGACCTGAATATTAATAGGTTCATCATCGACTACCAAAACTTTTATTTTTTCAGTTTCTAGCAAGTCGCTCTTGTCTGATATCGGAGAATTGATTAGAGATGATTGGCTGGCCAATTCAGGAATGATACCAATGGGAAAATTCTCGCTTAAACGCGGCTGCCTGCTGCTAACATCCGGCGGACTCTCAGATACGGGCAAAGTAAAGATGAATTGGGAACCAACACCTACAGTTGAAGATACCCAAATTTTACCTCCGTGTAATTCCACTAATTGCTGGGCAACCGTTAACCCTAAACCAGTGCCACCATATTCTCTAGCAGTGGAACCGTCAGCTTGTTCAAAGGATTCAAAAATTTGCTCTAATTTATCTTCGGGGATGCCAATGCCAGTATCGGATACAGTAATGGCTAACTGGGAATTAAGGGGTGATTGTGCCTTGCCAGTTACCAATTCTGCAGAAATTTCTACTGTGCCACTTTCGGTAAACTTAATCGCATTGCCAATTAAGTTGTAAAGTATTTGCTGCAACCGATTCTCGTCGGCTGCTATTGGCGGCAATTCAGGAGCGACTGAGTTAATCAACTGCAAGTTTTTTTTGCCTACTAATGGCTGAGACAAAGTGAGAATAACAGAGACTATTTCTCGAAGACCGACGGACTTAATTTGTAGTTCTATCTTTTTGTGTTTGAGCTGAGAAAAGTCCAGAATATCGTTAATTAAAGAAGACAATCTTTTGCCAGAGGATGTAATCAAGGCTAAGTTAAAATTTGTTGAGTCTGGCAGTTGTCCCGTAGCACCGTCTATTAAAGATTCTGCAATCCCAATAATGCCGTTGAGGGGAGTGCGGAGTTCGTGGGAAGTATTGGCTAAGAATTCGTCTTTCAGTTTGTCTAGTCGCTGCAATTCGATATTTTTAGTTTCTAAGGCAGTAAAAGATGCTTGCAGTTGTGCTGCCATGCTGTTAAAGGCAGCGGCAAGTACGCCCAACTCGTCGGAGCGATCGAGCTTTACAGTTTGGTCAAATTGTCCTTCAGATAAAGCTATTGCTGCATTTTTTAATTTTATAAGAGGTTTGATAATCCAGCCAGAAGTGAGAAGTCCTAACACAGTTGCCATGCCCAAAGCTGCCAAGCATAGCAAAACTGTAGTTCGGTTGCCCGCATGAATTTGTTCCATAAAGTCGGCTTCGGGAACGACAACGACAATTAGTAAATCTAAACCCTTGCCGTCTTGGAAGGGTAGAACTTTTAAAAATTGCTGTTTCCCGTTTATCTCAAAATGGATTTGCTGCAATTTGGTAATTTGGTAGAAGTTTTGAAAGTGACTTTCTAAATATTTAGCTGTAGTTTGCGTTACTGCATCGCTGCTTTCTGTAACTTTAAACAGTTCTTTTTGACCGTTTTGGGTGCGGAAAGGTTTTTCCGGTGTGGAAGTTGCCAGCAGCGTGCCGTTTCTTTCGATAATAAAAGTTTGACCAGATTGGCCTATTTTGAGGCTGTTTAAAAATTGACCGATACTGTCGAGACGCAAAGCAGCAATTAATACTCCTTCTAGCTGTTTCTGGCTGTTGTAAACTGGTTGCAGCGCGCTGAGAATCAATGTGGGTTCTAGTAAGGATACATAAACTGAACTCCAAGTGGGTTTGGCTTCTAGAGCTGCATAGGTGTAGGAAGGGTGCTGTCGGATGTCGAAGTTTTTGACGTAGGCTGCTACTGTCGTGCGATCGCCCCTATCATTAGTATTGTAAGAATAAAAATCAAAACCTCTAGATTGACCCGATGCGTTAATCAATAAAGTGCCGTTAGACATCTTTTCGCCAGTGCGATATTCTCCATCTTGATTAGCGATCGATGTAAAATTGATATAAGGATATAATTGCACTTGTCGCCACAGATATTTTTCCCAAGCTGACAAGTCTTTCATGTTCACAAAACCCAGTTTTACCGCATCCAGCTTGCTTTGATTGATTTGGTGCGGAGTTTCCAGATAAGTTCTCAAATTTTGCTCAATGCGATTGCTCACCTCGCTCATCAACTGATCAGCAAGGTCATTCACTGCTCTTTGAGAGTTCCTAAATGATAAGTATCCTACAATACCCACCGCTGCAAATACTTGCAAGACAAACGGAACTATGAGTACGGTTTGCAGCGTTGCTTTTCTTGAAAGTTTTGCCACTAAGTGCTTGAGAGAAAGAGTGGACATAACATTAATTTAGGTTGGAAAACCCAGTTAATACTTGGAGCGAAGGCTGAGCGCTGGTAAAGATTATAAACCATTTTGTACTTAAACACAACTTACGCAAGGAACACCCGATCTAGTTTCTACAATCCTTAATCTTATAGCAAATTATTAAAAGTCAAAGCGAACCATACGGACACGGCATTTCCGTGTCCTACTCCCCGCGCCGGACAAGGCATTGCCCTATCCCTACCGATGTTCACATACAATATATCTGTATCACTACTTTTCATCCAAAGCTTCTATCCCCGACCATCCTTCAGGCACTCCATACATTCCATTCTTTAGAGAGCGCTGGCAGTAAATTGCTGCTAACCTATCTTGAGGATTTCTTTCGCAAATCTTACTGAATAATTTTTGCGCTTCAGTAAAATTTTGCTCGAAATAAAGCTCCAGACATTTTTGAAATTCAGCAGCAGTTTTCTGTTTTAGTTCAATGCTTTGTTCTGTTTCTGCATCATAAATTTCAAACACGGAGACGGCAGATTTTTTGCCTTTTACTGTGACTCGCTCGACAAATCGGCACATATATTTTTCTCGATCGCCCAAACGCTCTAGAATTGAGTCACTAACTATAATTCCCGCCTCGTCAACAGTTATTTATTAGCTTTGAGTGGCAACTTACCAGAGCTGATATCAAGCAAAAAACTAGAATAAATAGCAGCGTATCTCCCAAGCTAAAGGCCGTTTAATAAAATTTTGACTAAGAAATGATAATTGCAACCTAGTCTTCTTGTGGTTCATAAAATATCGGACAAGTAGGTTTGGCAGCAGGAAATTTTTTCCGAGGTTTTTTACAAAATTTATATGATGTCTGCTTACTTCCTGCTGTAAAAAAAAGGTATACTTAACAATAAAAATTTAGCTGGATGTCCCTGAAGTTAGCCACAAAATTAAGCTATATTATAGCAGATTTCAGGAAAGTGAGATTTGCTATGGCTGACTCTATTGCTCGTCGCTTGGAACAATACACGGTAAAACGATCGCACGAAGTTTTAATCGTCAAGGCCCAAATTGACGGCGAATTCGATGAAATTGCTATTTTTAAAGGCTTTTCTAGCTCTTTGACGCGCTCGACCGCTTTCGATCCAGAGGTTCCTGTTTTGCCGGAGGAAGCAAAAATTGTCAGTGTCGATCGCGTGGAGAGCCCCTACAATCCCAATAACCCCCGCTATCTTCAGCAGGGGTTATCTTGGGAAACAATGCAATCTCTATTGTCCGAGGCGGGAGTTTAGGAAAACATTAGGGACACAACGCGAGAAAAACAGCAGGGACACAACATTGTTGTGTCCCTACTACAAAAGCACTATGTCCTTACCCTGAGAGCTAGAGCGTGCCGCCGGCAGCTTGGAAACGAGCTCTCGCGCGTTTGATTGCTTGCTTAGCTTTAATTTGCTCTTGGTCAGTGCCACTAGCGGACTTTTCCAAACGAGCTACTGCTTCGGTGTAAGCAGTACGAGCAGCTTCTTTATCAATGGTTTCGCCTTTTTCAGCGCCGTTGACAAGAATAGTAACTTTGTTTTCTTGGATTTCTGCAAAGCCACCCATCAGAGCAATAGACACCCATTCCTTGCCGGGACGGACGCGCATTACTCCGGTATCCAAAGCTGTCAACATTGGAGCGTGACCGCTCAAGATACCTAGTTGGCCTGTGGTGCTCGGCAGAATTACTTCTTCAGCATTAGAATCCCAAACAGTTTTGTCTGGGGCCACTACGCGCACAGTTAATGTCATAAATTGTCAGTTGTCGGTTGTCAGTTGTCAGTTGTCAGTTGTCAGTTGTCAGTTGTCAGTTGCCAGTTATCAGTTGTCAGTTGTTACCAATAACAAATAACTAATAACTAATAACTAATAACGACTGACGACTGACTACTGACTCATGACTAAAATTACTTGGCGTCAGCTTTCATTTTTTCAGCTTTGGCGATCGCCTCGTTGATATCGCCCACCAAATAGAAAGCTTGTTCCGGTAATTCATCAAGTTCGCCAGCCAAAATCATCTGGAAGCCCTTAATGGTGTCTGCCAGCTTGACGTACTTGCCGGGGGAACCGGTGAAAACTTCAGCCACAAAGAACGGTTGAGACAAGAACCGTTCAATTTTGCGAGCGCGAGAAACGGTCAAGCGGTCATCTTCTGACAGCTCATCCAAGCCCAAAATTGCAATAATGTCTTGCAATTCCTTATAGCGTTGCAGAGTAGACTGCACCTGACGAGCAACACCATAGTGCTCTTCGCCGACAACGCTAACTTGCAACATCGTAGACGTAGAATCCAGCGGGTCAACCGCAGGATAAATCCCCTTCGCAGCCAAACCGCGAGACAACACAGTTGTAGCGTCCAAGTGAGCAAAAGTCGTAGCCGGTGCGGGGTCAGTCAAGTCATCCGCAGGTACGTACACAGCTTGAACCGAAGTAATCGAACCTTCGGTAGTCGAAGTAATCCGTTCTTGCAAGTCGCCCATGTCTGTACCGAGAGTCGGCTGATATCCCACAGCCGAAGGCATCCGACCCAACAGAGCCGATACCTCAGAACCCGCTTGCACAAACCGGAAGATATTGTCAATGAACAGCAGCACGTCTTGCTTGCTGACATCACGGAAGTATTCGGCCATCGCCAGAGCCGACAGGCCCACGCGCATCCGAGCACCAGGCGGCTCGTTCATTTGACCGTAAACCAGAGCAATTTTTGACTTGCTGCGGTCTTCTTCGTCAATAACCCCCGACTCGATCATTTCTTTGTAGAGGTCATTACCTTCGCGGGTGCGCTCGCCCACACCACCGAACACGGACACGCCACCGTGAGCCTTGGCGATGTTGTTCACGAGTTCCATCATAATCACGGTTTTGCCGACGCCTGCGCCGCCGAACAAACCGATTTTGCCACCGCGACGGTAGGGCGCGAGCAGGTCAATCACCTTGATCCCAGTTTCAAACACCGAAGGCTTGGTTTCCAGTTCGGTGAAAGCCGGCGGGTTGCGGTGGATGGGCATACTTTCGGAAGTATTGACCGGGCCGAGGTTGTCTACGGGTTGACCGATGACGTTAAAAATCCGGCCGAGAGTTGGGATTCCGACGGGAACTTGGATCGCTTCCCCGGTATCTACTACTTCCATGCCACGCACCAAGCCGTCGGTGGTACTCATGGAAACGGCGCGCACTTGGCTGTCTCCGAGCAGTTGTTGAACTTCGCAGGTAACGGCAACGTCTTGACCTGCTTCGTTTTTGCCGGAAATTGTGAGAGCGTTATAGATTTGGGGCAGTTTGCCGCCTGGGAATTTTACGTCTACAACTGGCCCGATGATTTGGGTGATGTAGCCTACGTTCGTTTTTTCTGCGGTGGATACCATGAATAGTGCCTTTGTTAGGATGCTATTTTTCCCGTTATGGAAAAAGTCTTAACATTTAGAAATGCTATTTCTCAGAGTACCACTGAACAGACGCACTATTTAGATTTGTATGGGGCTGGTTAATAGTCATTTTTATGGTTGCTGCCCTCGCTTTTTTTTCTTGCGAGCCGCAGCCAAAGCCCCGATACCCAGGATAGTCCCGAACACTGTGACTGGTTCGGGGACTGGTTCAGGGACTGGTTCGGGGACTGGTTCGGGGACTAACTCAGCCGACACGGTGAAGTCTTTGAAGTCAAGCTCGGTTCCTGGTTTGGCATCGTCGAAGGAGATTTGTGTGCCATTAGCCAGTTGGGCCTTTGTGAGCGATGAAAATTGCTCTGGGCCTTTACCGCCGTTGATGTTTGCAAATGAGTCGCTGGAATTGTAGTTGAGCATAAAGTCACCAAACACAGCAAGCTGACATCCCGCCACCAGACATTCCTCTCTTCGGAACTGGGTGCCGGCGGCCCACCAGTTGGGGCTGTTCATGAAGGTACTCGACGAGACGTATTGCTCGAAAGGTCTGCCACTACCTGTGTCGCTCCACAGCAGCAGGGCATAAATTTGATCCTGCAAAAATGTGAAGGTTTGGGTGATGGAGCCGTTTTCGGAGGTGACTGCGTTCCCGAAGGTTGCTTCCCAGTTGTTGGCAGAGCCGTTATCTGAGGGTTGAGTCTCGTAAAACAGTCTGGCGATGTTGGTGTAGCCATTGTTTTGTGGGTCAGCTTGGGCCACCCACAAGCTTGACTGGTAAGGGCTGACAGAGTTGTTGAATCTAAAGTTGATCTTTGTATCTTGATCGAACTGGATGCCGCCAGTGCCAAACATGAAAGCTCGGACGGGCGGGCAGATGCTGAGCAACATTGTGGTTACCAAGCTGGCGACTGTAAAAGATGTTTTTTTGACTAGCGTTAAGGTAGTCATAACCCTGATTCCTCCTGTATTGTTAGGTAGTAAGGCGGAAAATGCCCTAAATGCCATGTTGCCGTGACGCGAATAGACGATCGCGAGCCTGCCATATTTAGGGCGATCGTCAAACCTAAAGAAGAGGCTCCACACCAGTGAATCTACATACAGATCTCACTTAAGGGTGTTTTGGAGTAAATGAGTGCTTCTTCTAAGAGTTTTCACTGACACCAGACTCGCATAGTTTAATCTGTCAGAGCAAGATTTTCATCCTGCCTAGACTTCCAACCTACTACATTTACTTCGTTTCGGTAACAGTCTAAAGTTGAGTGCAAGACTTGCAAATATTGGCTTTCATCAAAAATACATAAAAATTTTAATCGAGCTTTATAAAGTTTTGGTAAAGTTCATCCCAAAAATATAAAGTTTTTGAGAGAAAGTCTGCTGTTCGGTTCGTTGTCCTGAAAGCGGGCTGCAAGCTGCTCTGCCTATGCAGAAAGAAGCGGAGGCGACCGCGAGTAGGGAGTTGATCGAGTTTTTTGCCACTCTAAGCAAGCTGTATAACAGGCGATCGGAACTTACGTAGTTTTGACTAAAATTCCAAGTTTTTTAAACCCCTAACCCTCGCATTCTGCGCCATATTTTCCCCCACAGTCCCGGACGCATCAACCCGGTTTTTAAAGATAATTGCGTCAGGGAAGCTGTGAAAGTCGCAACAATAAACCAAGTTTCATTTCCCGCGCCTGACTTCTAGTAAAAAAACAGTTTTTACGTAAATCATAGTAATTAAAAACATACATTTCCTTGTCACATCCTAATTATTCGGCAAGTAAAAATAGGCTGGTCCTATTGACATGAGTAATTTTTATGAGTAAAAATAGGATAAATAAATAAATACGATCGCACTTTCAGCACAATCTTTAAACACAATGACAGCCAACAGACTACATTTGCTCGGATGGTTATTCATTGTTAGCTGGCTGAGTGCCGGGGCTATGGGTTCTGCCAACGCGCAACCCATAGCCCCGGCAGCAGACGGCACTCACACAGTTGTTACTCCCAGCGGCAACCGCTACGACATTTCCGGGGGGTCCTTCAACGGAGATGGGGCTAATCTTTTTCATAGTTTTACTCAGTTTGGCCTCAGCGAAGGTCAAACGGCTAACTTTCTCACTAATCCCAATATTCAAAATATTTTGGGAAGGATTACTGCGGGTAATCCTTCTTTAATAAATGGCTTAATTCAAGTGACGGGCGGGAATTCCAATTTATTTTTGATGAATCCTGCCGGCATAATTTTGGGGCCGAATGCCAGTCTCAACGTGCCGGGCTCTTTTAATGCTACTACGGCGACAGGGATTGGTTTTGGGAACAATCAGTGGTTTAGCGCGATCGGCAATAACAATTGGGCAACATTAATCGGGACACCGAATAGTTTTGCGTTTACAAATTTGCAAGGTGGAAGCATTGTTAATGCAGGCAATCTGACGGTGACACCAGGTCAAAGTTTAAGTTTGATTGGCGGTACGGTGGTCAATAATGGTCAGCTAACTGCGCCTAGCGGCAATATTCTCATCAGCGCCGTACCGGGTAACAACTTGGTGCGAATTAGTCAAGCTGGAAATTTATTGAGTTTGGATATTCAGCCGACAGCCAATCAAAGTTCGCTGCCGAATAATTGGACGCAGCCAGTGTTATCTTTGCCGGAGTTGCTGACTGGACAAGGTGTGGCACAGGCGACGGGTTTGACGGTAAATCCCAATGGCGAAGTTGTGTTGACAGGGAATGTTGCTGTGCCGGTAACTGCGGGAACTGCGATCGCCTCTGGCACTCTCAATGTCTCTGGCAACACTGGCGGTACTGTAAATATTTTAGGTGACAAAGTAGGAGTTATTGCAGGCAATATCGATGCTTCTGGGATTAACGGTGGCGGTAATGTACTGATTGGCGGAAATTATCAGGGTTTGGGGACTGTGCCCAATGCTTCGCGAACTTTTGTCAGCAGCGACTCGACGATTAATGCTGATGCTATTAGTAATGGGAATGGCGGGCGAGTTATAGTTTGGGCGGATGAAACTACTCGCTTTAATGGGAATATTACGGCCAGAGGTGGCTTATTTTCTGGGAATGGCGGCTTTGCGGAAGTGTCGGGAAAGCAATGGCTGGATTTTCAAGGATTAGTTGATTTGCGATCGACCTTTGGGATTGCTGGCACCTTATTATTAGATCCTACTGATATTACTATTAGTACAGATGTGGATTCTGTAGGCGACAGTTTCTCAGCGGGAGTATTTACGCCTTCTGCTGCCACTTCTACAATTAATAATGGGACGCTGCAAAATCAGCTACTTTTGGGAAATGTCACTATTTCTACTGCGTCGGCTTCTTCGAGTATAGGTGATATTACAGTTAGTGCTCCCGTTGCTTGGAATAATAATAATTCTCTGACGCTGCAAGCGAATAATAATATTACTGTTAATCAACCTATTACTAATTATTCGGGAAATGGCGCGATCGCGTTAAATGCTGGTAATGCAATATCAGTCAATGCCACACTTGTTACTACGGGCGGAAATATTAGCCTCACCAGTACCAATGGTATCAACACCGCTGCTGCAGATATTTATTCCTCTGCTATCTCAGCAGGAAATTCAGGAGCAATCTCCCTCTCCACTACTGGTGGTGGTAACATTACCACTAAATCGCTGGTTTCCAATAATTTCGTTGCTGGAAGTAATCCAGGGAATATAACCGTCACAGTTACTGGAGGTCCGGGCGCGATCGACACCACTGCTGGAGAGCTGGATTCCCAATCCTCTTCAGGAAATGGAGGTGCGATCTCCCTCTCAACGACTGGTGGTAACATTACCATTGACAAGCTGCTTTCCATTTCAGGCGGTGCAGGTAGGGGAGGGGATATCACCCTCACAGTTACTGGAGGTCCGGGCGCGATCGACACCACTGGTAATTTTCTGCAATCGAGTTCAACTTTTGGACAGGGAGGAGCGATCACCCTCTCAACTGCTGGGGGTAACATTACCACTAGAGACCTGGGTTCCAATCCCATAGGTGCAGGTACGGGGGGGGATATCAGCCTCAGAGTCACTGGAGGTACGGGTGCGATCGACATCAGTGCTGGATTTTTGGATTCCTCTTCTAAGGTAGGAAATGCAGGAGCGATCACCCTCTCAACTGCTGGCGGTAACATTACCACTAACAAGCTGGCTTCCTTTTCACGCAGTGCAGGTAGCGGAGGGGATATCACCCTCACAGTTACTGGAGGTCTGGGCGCGATCGACACCACTGGTGATGTTCTGCAATCGAGTTCAACTTTTGGACAGGGAGGAGCGATCACCCTCTCAACTGCTGGGGGTAACATTACCACTAAAGATCTAAATGCCAGTCCCCTAGATAGAGGTAGGGGGGGGAATATCACCCTCAGAGTCACTGGAGGTACGGGTGCGATCGACACCACTGCTGGAGATGTGTCTTCAAATTCTGTGGGAGGAAATGGAGGAGGGATCGCCCTCTCAACTGCTGGCGGTAACATTACTACTAGAAATCTCAATTCCTCTTCTGTGGAAGGAAATGGAGGAGTGATCGACCTTTCAACTGCTGGCGGTAACATTACCACTGGTTCTCTGAATTCGCGTTCATTAGATGCAGGTACCTCCGGGAATATCAACCTCTCTGTTACTAAAGGAACAGGTGCGATCGACACAACTGCTGGAAGTCTCAATTCCTCTTCTTTGCTAGGAGGATATGGAGGAGCGATCGCCCTCTTCACTTCTGGTGGCAACATTACTACTGGAGGTCTAGTTTCCAATTCAGTAGAGGCAGGTACGGCAGGGAACGTCACCCTCAACTCTGGTACAGGAAATACTATTCTTAGCGGTAATATAAATACCTCAAGTGACGCCGGTAGCGGTGGCAATATTACCTTCCAATCACCCGTTATCCTTAGTCAGCCAACTATTACCCTAACAACATCAGGAACTACCAGCAGCGGCAATGTCGCCTTTAATAGGAATCTCGATGGCACTACAGCAAACACTAAAAGTTTATTGGTAAATGCAGGTGCCGGTAATATTACACTTAACGGTGCAGTTGGCAATACCACAGCCTTAGGAAATATTACTGCTAACTCTACAGGAACAACCGCATTTAATCAAACAGTCAATGCCGCGAGTTTAACTACAAATGTTGGTGGCACAACTCAAGTCAAGGGAAATGTCACTACAACCGGCAGTCAAACTTATGGAGATGCAGTGACAATTGCCAACAATCCGATTCTCTCCGGCAACGGTATTACTTTCAACGATACAGTAGACGGCAGCAGCGATTTGACGGCGAAGGCGGGTAGCGGTAATGTTACATTCAATGGTGCAGTTGGCAATACCACAGCCTTAGGAAATATTACTGCTAACTCTACAGGAACAACCGCATTTAATCAAACAGTCAATGCCGCAAGTTTGACTACAGATGTTGGTGGCACAACTCAAGTCAAGGGAAATGTCACTACAACCGGCAGTCAAACTTATGGAGATGCAGTTACAATTGCCAACAATCCGATGCTCTCCGGCAGCGACATTACTTTCAATAATACTGTAGACGGCACCAGCAATTTGACGGCGAAGGCGGTTAGCGGTAATGTTACATTCAATGGTGCAGTTGGTGCTGCAAGTACGATCGGCAATTTAACAGCTAATTCTACAGGAACAACCGCCTTTAATCAAACAGTCAATGCCGCGAGTTTAACTACAAATGTTGGTGGCACAACTCAAGTCAAGGGAAATGTCACTACAACCGGCAGTCAAACTTATGGAGATGCAGTGACAATTGCCAACAATCCGATTCTCTCCGGCAACGGTATTACTTTCAACGATACAGTAGACGGCAGCAGCGATTTGACGGCGAAGGCGGGTAGCGGTAATGTTACATTCAATGGTGCAGTTGGCAATACCACAGCCTTAGGAAATATTACTGCTAACTCTACAGGAACAACCGCATTTAATCAAACAGTCAATGCCGCAAGTTTGACTACAGATGTTGGTGGCACAACTCAAGTCAAGGGAAATGTCACTACAACCGGCAGTCAAACTTATGGAGATGCAGTGACAATTGCCAACAATCCGATTCTCTCCGGCAACGGTATTACTTTCAACGATACAGTAGACGGCAGCAGCGATTTGACGGCGAAGGCGGTTAGCGGTAATGTTACATTCAATGGTGCAGTTGGTGTTGCAAGTACGATCGGCAATTTAACAGCTAATTCTACAGGCACAACCGCCTTTAATCAAACAATCAATGCGGCGAGTTTGACTACAGATGTTGGTGGCACAACTCAAGTCAAGGGAAATGTCACTACAACTGGCAGTCAAACTTATGGAGATGCAGTTACAATTGCCAACAATCCGATTCTCTCCGGCAGCGACATTACTTTCAATAATACAGTAGACGGCAGCAGCGATTTGACGACGAATGCGGTTAGCGGTAATGTTACATTCAATGGTGCAGTTGGTGCTGCAAGTACGATCGGCAATTTAACAGCTAATTCTACAGGCACAACCGCCTTTAATCAAACAGTCAATGCCGCGAGTTTAACCACAGATCCAGGTGGCACAACTCAAGTCAAAGGAAATGTCACTACAACTGGCAGTCAAACTTATGGAGATGCAGTTACAATTGCCAACAATCCGATTCTCTCCGGCAGCGACATTACTTTCAATAATACAGTAGACGGCAGCAGCGATTTGACGACGAATGCGGTTAGCGGTAATGTTACATTCAATGGTGCAGTTGGTGCTGCAAGTACGATCGGCAATTTAACAGCTAATTCTACAGGCACAACTGCATTTAATCAAACAGTCAATGCCGCGAGTTTGACTACAGATGTTGGCGGTACAACTCAAGTTAAGGGAAATGTCACTACAACTGGCAGTCAAACTTATGGAGATGCAGTTACAATTGCCAACAATCCGATTCTTTCAGGTGACAGCATTACTTTCAATAATACTGTTGATGGTACCAGCGATTTGACTGTGAAGGCGGCTAGCGGTAATATTACCTTCAAAAGTGTGATCGGCGAAACAACTCCTCTCACTAATTTAAGTGCCAACAGCAAGATATCTTTAGGCGGCAATGTGACTACAACCGGCAGTCAAACTTATGTAGATGCAGTGACTGTTGCCCCAAACTCGGTGTTTTCAGGCAGCGACATTACTTTCAACCAGACAGTAGACGTAACTGGCAATCTGGATATTGCGGCTGATAATGTTAATCTCAAAGGAACTGTAACAACAACCAATGACGGCACGCTCACAGTTACTAATAAGGTGAATCTCAATATTGAGAAAAACCTGAACTTAGACGGTGCATTTATTCAAAATGGCGGGGGAACTGTTGCGGTTACCGGAAATATCACCACAACTAATGATAACATTGGTTTTAGCAATCCAGTGACCTTAAAAGCTCCTGTAAATTTTACAGTGGGAGATGCAACAATTGCTTTCGGTTCGACTGTATCGGCAGGTAGTAACTCGCTGACTTTAACGGCAGGTGAAATTAATTTTTCTGGGAATGTTTCGGGTACGGGCGCGCTAACGCTGCAACCGGCAACAGCCGGACAAAATATTGTTGTTGGCGGAATTGATAACAATAGTAGCGCTTTAGATTTGACGGCATCGGAACTTAATTTGATTCAAAATGGATTTAGCTCGATCGCGATCGGGCGATCGGATAGCAGCGCCAATATTAGTATTCCCTATAATCTCACCTTTGTAGACCCCCTAAGTATTCAAGGGGGAACTGGTACGATCGCACTTGATGGCACTCTTACTGGCAATGACAACAGCAGCATTGCTCTCAACGCTGCCACAATTAATTTGAATTATGGGATCAATACCAATAAAAATCCGATCGCTCTCAACGGCACTGTCACACTCGGCAACGATATTAATCTCCGTACCAGCGGCGCAGATATTAAGATCACTGGTGCGATAGAGGGTAATCATTTGTTTAACTTAGATGCGGCTACAGGCAATGTACTGGTAGAAGGAAATATCGGAGGAACAGCACCACTTTCTGTTTTGAATGTTACGGCAACGCAGGCGGAATTCACGGGTAATATTGCGAGCAATTCTGGTTTTAATATTGCTGCTGCCAGCACTAAATTGGGTGGCAATGTTACTACTAATAATGGCAACATCAATATTAACGGTGTTCTCGGGTTGACGAAAGATGCGATATTGAGTACAGCCGGGGGGAATATTACCTTTGGAGATGCGATCGACAGTATTGATGCGGCCCGCAACTTAACTCTAGCCTCCGGTAGTGGCAGCATCACTTTCAACGGTTCGGTGGGGGCTACCAGCCAGTTAGGAAATCTTGCGATTGACAATGCTGGCAATGTGACAGGAAACTCGACAATTAACGCGCAACAATTGACAGCACTAAACACCGAAAAAGTCAATTTATCGGGAGATGTCACCGCCGGCAAAGTCGATATTACTGCCCAGGGCGATATAAGCGTTAAAAATATTACTACTACTAATGGCGGAGAAATTCTATTTACAAGCGGTAACAATTTCACTGCAGGCAATTTGAATACATCGGCAAACAGTGGCGGCAACATAACTGTTAAGGCGATAACTTCAATTACCACCGGACAAATTAACTCTAGCGCTATAGTCGGAAATGCCGGGAATGTGTTCTTAGATCCGATCGGCGATATTCAAGTAGAGTTTATCAATGCCCAAGGCGGTACAGGCGGCACCGGTGGCGAGGTGACAGCAATAACAGGCAATTTTTTCCGCGCTACGGGTGCTTTTTCAACCCCACTGTCGCCGACGGGATTTGCTAGCATTTCTACTGCTGGCGGCGCCGGTGGTGGCAAAATTACAATTGTGCACGCTGGGGGAGATGGAGGGACGCCGATTCAACCGTTTGTGGTGGGGAATGCTGCTAGCAACGGTACGGCGGGTGCAATTACAACGGGACAATCTACCATTACATCGCAGTCGTTTCCGCGTTCTAGTAGTGTTGGTAATATTGGGTTTTTGACTGATGACGCGATCGACCCGCCGCCAACACCAACCCCCACTCCAGTTGAAACTCCCACTCCGACTCCGAGTGAAACTCCCACTCCGAGTGAAACTCCCACTCCGACTCCAGTTGTCACTCCCACTCCGGTAGTAACTCCCACTCCGACTCCAGTTGTCACTCCCACTCCGGTAGTAACTCTAACTCCGACTCCAGTTGTCACTCCCACTCCGGTAGTAACTCTAACTCCGACTCCAGTTGTCACTCCAACTCCGGTAGTAACTCTAACTCCGACTCCAGTTGTCACTCCAACTCCGGTAGTAACTCTAACTCCGACTCCAGTTGT
>NZ_JAUBQB010000067.1:29141-38861 GCF_036701035.1 Microcoleus sp. Pol7_B2
GTAGTAAGTCCCACTCCGACTCCGAGTGAAACTCCCACTCCGCTGGAAACTCCCACTCCGACTCCGAGTGAAACTCCCACTCCGGTAGTAAGTCCCACTCCGACTCCGAGTGAAACTCCAACTCCGGTAGTAAGTCCCACTCCGACTCCGAGTGAAACTCCCACTCCGCTGGAAACTCCCACTCCGACTCCGAGTGAAACTCCAACTCCGCTGGAAACTCCCACTCCGACTCCGAGTGAAACTCCCACTCCGCTGGAAACTCCCACTCCGACTCCGAGTGTCACTCCCACTCCGAGTGTCACTCCCACTCCGATGGCTTCTACGGAAATACAACTGCCCGCACCTGTGGCAACACCAGCATCGCCCGCACCCGAACCCTCAACCTCCGATGCACAAGACTTTAAACGCCCCGAAATTCGATCGCTAGACAATCCCGGTGTTGCTGCTGCCGATCGAGTTTTAACCATCGATCCAAGTATCACCAGTCAATTACCCGCTGGCATCGTAGCCTCTTCACCCGCATTCAAACAAGCACTAACAGTTAACCCTACTTCTAATTTAATTTTGGGATACGCCCCGCCTCCCGATCGACTTTTTGAAGGTAACGACCTACAGAAAACACTCTGGGGAATCGAAGAAATGAGGAATCAAGAATTTGGACAATACTTGGGGGTAACAGCCAACCTCCCAGAGGAAAAAGTCTTAATTTCGACAGCCCAACAAACTTTACAAAATATCGAACAGCAAACCGGCAAGCGGTCTGGTATTATCTACATAGTCTCGCGAGAAGATCAACTCGAACTAATTTTAGTTCCTCCCGTCGGGCAACCGATTCACTACAGCGTCCCCGAAGCCAACAGAGCAGCTCTTTTCCCCACCGTCCAGGAGTTTCGCGCTGAAATCACCAATCCCGCAAAACGCGCTAGTACCAGCTATCTAGCCGCCGCCCAGCAATTATATAAATGGGCGATCGCACCCCTAGAAAAAGACTTAGAAAACTTAGGAATTCAAACTTTATTACTGTCAGTCGATCCCGGATTGCGGAGCCTGCCCTTTGCAGCTTTACACGACGGTAAAGGCTTCTTGATTGAAAAATACAGTTTCAGCCTAATTCCAAGTTTTAGTTCGACTAATACCGATTATAAAGCTGTTAGAGACGCCACCGTGCTAGCAATGGGAAGGTCAGAATTTGTTGACCAACAGCCCTTGCCCAGTGTGCCGATCGAATTGCAGGCGATTTCGACTCAGTGGCAGAGTCCATCTTTCCTCAATTCTACTTTCACTGTAGAGAATCTCAACTCGGAACACGTCAAGGGAGGATTTCGGATCGTTCATCTAGCAACTCACGCTGAATTCAAACCGGGAAAAGCGAGCAATTCCTACATTCAACTGTGGAATTCCAAATTGCAGCTCGATCGCATGGAGAGTTTAAATTGGCGCAATCCGCAGGTAGACTTGTTAGTATTAAGTGCTTGTAGAACTGCTATGGGCGATCGGGAAGCAGAATTAGGTTTTGGAGGTTTAGCAGTAAAATCCGGCGCGAAATCTGCTTTAGGGAGTTTGTGGTATGTTGACGATGGAGGCACTTTGGGGCTGATGAGCGAATTTTACCACCAGTTGCGAGGAACCACAACTAAGGCAGAAGCTTTGCAACTGGCTCAACAAGCAATAATGTCCGGTAAAGTGCGCCTGGAAAACGGACAGCTAGTAACAACAGGCGGCAAGTTAAATTTACCTGCTAATTTACAACAAGCAAACCAAAATTTTTCTCATCCTTATTATTGGAGTAGTTTCACCATGATCGGAAGCCCTTGGTAAGCTCCCATTTTTATCTTTCTGTCTCCGCTTCTTAGGGATGAAAGTTTCTACAGTAGTGGCAATGCCCGCTTGGGGTGGTTGGGGCGGTTCCTCCGTGGCTGCCGCAATTTCAACCGCCGGTCCAGGGGGTTTGGAACTCTATTTCTGTTTCATCACCACTAAAGTAATATCATCAAAAACCTGTGGATCGCCAATATACTGCCGCCCCTCATCTATCACAGATTACCTCATGGCAATAGCAGGTAACTTTCATTACCTGCTAATTTACAACAAGAAAAACAAGAGTTTTCTGATCTTTATTGCTGGAGTATTTTCACGGTGAGATTTTCTTTGTAAGTCCCATACTTTAATTAGCAAATCTGTTCGTTCAACAATCATTTCTAACCCGCAGATGCTCTATCTAGGGTTGGTCTGTCTCGGATTTGGGGCCGCAGTTCCGTAATTGACTCGACAGCCGATATTGAACAAACTCGAACTGCACTCAAGAGGCACAATCTGCTGGTCGAGGAGGGCGCTGCAACTGACATACTCGTCGTTATTAGTATCTCTTACCATACATTCGATCGGGTTAGCTCCCGATCGCGCCGACCAACTCTTCATACCTACGACTGCAATCATATGCTGCCAGTAGAAAGCAAATAGCAACACTGCAAAGAGTACAGCAACGGCTAATCCTGCTTTCAACTTCCAATTATTTAGGACGTTTCCCAAACTATTTTTTACGTTTTCCACTCCAGAAATTGAGCTTTCGGTAGTTATTTCTGGAGTTGTCAAGTTTGTTTGTGTTTGTTCTGCTGGAATTTCAGACATAATGTATCTCCTATGATTGCTGGGATTTGGCTAAGCTCGCAGTTGCCATAGCTATTGCAAACTTTATCAAATTTTAGCAAAACTAGCCTGTACCGACAACTGATTCGGGCAGCACCGCCGGGGAAGTATGTATATTCACCAAGTGTGATCGCAATTTCTATGCCTTTTGAGGTATTGCCCAATTCGCGCTCGGCTATTTTGCACCTAGGGCAATAGAATTGTTAGGCATTTTCTTTGAAAACGGCTGAAATGAATCAGCGCTTTTTTTGGGAACCGCAGAGAGCGCAGAGGGCGCAGAGAAAGAGGAAAGAGAAATATATTGAATTTCCCCAATCATTTATGGTTCCGATAGCAGTTCGAGTAACTCTGATTCCGAAAGTAGTTCGATTCCTAAAGATTGAGCCTTTTCCAACTTAGAACCAGCATCTTCTCCCACAACCACATAATCAGTTTTAGCACTCACAGAACTTGTGACTTTACCTCCTGCTTTTTGAATCAAATCTTTAGCTTCATCTCGTTTCAAAGTGGGCAAAGTTCCGGTAAGCACAAAGCTTTTGCCTGCAAGTTGTAAATTTGTACGGGCTAAATTGGGATTTTTCACTTCTGACTGCAATTGCAAGCCCGCAGTTTTCAACCGTGCAATTAAACTTTGATTTGCTGGCACTCGAAACCACTGATAAACAGCTTGAGCAATTTCCGGCCCGATGCCGTAAACGCCCTCAATCGATGCCGCCGATACCCCTGCTAACTCTTCCACATTTGCAAACCTTTCTGTTAGCAATTGAGCATTCACGCTGCCGACGTGGCGGATGCCCAAGCCGTAAAGTACGCGCGCATAAGGTTGATTTTTCGATTGGGCGATCGCACTTACCAACTTTTCTGCTAACTTCTTACCCATGCGTTCCAAACTCATCAATCTTTCCGCAGTCAAATCGTACAAATCCGCCGCAGAATGCACCAAATTGCTATCAACCATCTGCTGCACCAACTTTTCGCCAACACCGTTAATATCCAGAGCATCCCGGCTGCAAAAATGAATAAGCGAACCCCTCAAAATTGCTGGACAAGATGTATTTATGCAGCGAGTAACGGCCTCCCCCTTTTCCCGAACCACAGGCTGTTCGCATTCGGGACAGCAACTAGGCATTTGGAAAAGTTTAGCATTTTGGGGACGAAGTTCCGGCAAAACTCGCACAACTTCTGGTATAATTTCCCCAGCTTTTCTGACAATCACAGTATCGCCAATGTGCAGGTTGAGATCGGAAAGTCGATCGCTATTATGGAGAGAAGCCCGCGAAACCGTCGTCCCCGCCAACTGCACCGGTTTGAGTTCCGCTACAGGAGTCAGAGCCCCGGTTCTCCCTACTTGCACGGTGACAGCTTCTACTATTGTAGGGACTTCGGCCGCGGGATACTTCAGGGCGATCGCCCAACGCGGAAACCTCTGAGTAAAACCCAATTGTTTTTGTAGCAAAACCGAATTAATCTTAACAACAACCCCATCCGTCATGTAAGGCAAATTCCGTCGTTCAGTATCCCAATATTCGTAATACTCCCGAACCTCATCCAAAGAATAGCAAATTTTGCGATAGGGATTCACCTTAAACCCCATTCGTCGCAACAATTCCAACGAATCCCACTGCGTGTTACCCTCGTTACCCTGATCTAAATGCAGAGTATAAGCAAAGAAATCCAATTTGCGCTTATCCACAATTTTAGAATCCAACTGCCGCAGCGTACCCGCCGCAGCATTGCGAGGATTAGCAAACAATTGTTCCCCTGCTTTTTCCCGTTCCCGATTAATTTCTTCAAACACAGCTAAAGACAAAAAAGCCTCTCCCCGCACTTCCACAACAGGCGGCGGATTATCTAAATTGAGCTTTAAAGGAATCGAGCGAATAGTTTTGACATTTTGAGTAATTTCCTCTCCGGCAATGCCGTCTCCCCGGGTCGCACCGCGAACTAAAACCCCATTTTCATAGGTTAACGCTAAAGCAGAACCGTCAATTTTTAACTCGCAAACATAGGAAACCCCCCCCAACCCCCCCTTGCTAAGGCGGGGAGTAATTTCCCTATTTTCCTGATTGCTAATCGAAGATGTTATTCCATCAAGTCCCCCCCCTTGATCAGGGGGGGTTAGGGGGGGTGCATTTCCTTCTTGACCGGGGGTTAGGGGAGGTGCTACCCTTTGCCAGCGTTCCTGCCATTTAGCAAATTCTTCAAAATTAAAAGCATTTTCCAAACTGTAGAGAGGAATATTGTGTTTGACGCTAAAAAATTGAGTAGCAGGCTGTTCTCCCACCCGCTGAGTCGGACTTTCCGCAGTAATTAATTCAGGATAATCTGATTCTAATTCTTGCAACTGGCGATAAAGTCGATCGTACACCTCATCTGGCATAATCGGTGCATCTAGAACATAATAAGCATAGCTAGCTTGCTGTAGCTGCTGCCTCAACTGTTGAATTTGCTGCTGAATTTCGGGTTGCATATTAATTTGAAAGTGTATATTTTTTAACAGCAGACCATAACACAAACACAGAGAATAGAGATTTTACCCCGATCTGCATCGATCTGCGGTTGTTGTTTGGACATTTAAGATTGATTAACGATCCCAATCTTCAACTTCATAAAGGAAACGAGTTCCCCCCATCAGCTTGCGATTTGCCGAGGTACTTTGCACAAAAACCGCATACTTTTCTAGATTGCTCGGTTTGATGCGAACAGTCTCGCCCATTGGCAAACCCAACATTTCTCGCGCAGCTTCTCCTTCAAACAAATCCCCTGTGGAACGATCCATCAGCACAATTTCTTTTTTACCTTGGATAGTTTCTGTTTTAGTAAATTCATAAAACCCGCGCCCGGTTTTAAAAGTCAAACCATTCTCCAGAACAAAAGCTTTAATTGAAATCTCGCTGTCAACTTCTAAAATCTGAAATCTCCCCGGTTTTACGGCTCGCAATTCTGCTGATTCGTAAACAGCAACACCTTCCCGGTTCAGCATGGTATTAAACATTTTGTTTAATCCACGATTCATGCGACCTTGACTGACAACTTCTTGTTCGTAAGCTTGCAGTTGTTCGTTAGATGACTGTTGGTAACAAACTGCTAAAAATAAATCTGTAATGTATGAAAATTGGTCTAGATTGAGGTGAAAACCGCCAGACTTTTCGGCTAGTTCTTTATAGAATAAAGTAGCGTGCTGGCGGTTGAGAGCTTGGATGCCGTAAACGGTAATTCCCATCTGTGCTAACTTATCTACTTCCTTACGCCAGTTAAGTTTTTGAGGAGTTTGAGCGGGTGCGTGGGGGATGTCGTCGCCAATTAGTACCAAGGTTTTGGAATTAGTTGGAGTCCAAGAAAGTGACTGAGCTTCGTGCAAGACTAATTCGTAACATTCTGGAGCATCGCCGCCGCCAGTTGGCTCTACATTTTGAACAAAATTGCAAATCGTGCCGACATCGCCAGACAAATCGAGGTGTTTAGTTACGTATGTGCTGCCAGCATCGCAATAGTCTCCGTGGGCAATAATGCCAATCCGAATGCCAGGAATTTCATCTAGCAGTCTCGTTACCGTCTCTTTGATTTTCCGACGAACTTGCGTCAAACAAGGGTACATACTGCCAGTTGTATCAAAGCTAAAAACGACTTCAATATTGTTGGTTTCCATGACATAACTATTCCTAATAAACCACGATTTATTAGCTATACTATAGCTTACAAGGAAGGAGTCAGCAACTTAAAAATTACCTTTTTTGTTACTAACTATGACTCCTGTTTTTAGCTGCCGAATTCAGGGCGTAAATCATCATAAATTCAAGTCTGGAAACTCGGTAAATTTCTTGTTTTCCCCGGACATGGAAGGTTGAAGATTCTCACCATCTTTTTCGCCATTCAAGTTGCTATGGGCGCGGGATTTGGTGAATTCTTGAGCGTTGGGCTTGGTGAAAGCGAGCGGTTCAGCGTGTTCTACCTGAAATACATTGGCGTAGAGGTTGGCAATAATTTGTTTGCCTCCCTGGGTCAATTCCAAATAATTCAAAGCTGCTGGAATGTAGGGAAAAACTCCATTCCAATAAAACTTGGCGTAATTTTGCCGCAAATCTCCCGGAGATTTGTAGCCCAAGATTTTATTAGTGCCGACTTCCTCAAATTCGTAGAACAAGGCACTTATTTTTCGCAGGTAATTTGGATCACTCAACTGACCGATCAAATCGGCGGCCCTAGCGAGTCCAGAATAATTGTTTCTGTCTTGATGAGTTTCGCTAGCAGGAACTGGGAAGCGCGTCAATTCAATATTGCGCTTGATTTGTTCGGCATCAATTAATGTGTGGCCGCCGAAGCGTTCGTCAATTACGAGTTTTCCTCGATCGACATGATAAGGAGTTAAACTGGCAGAAGTTGCCCCGATCGGCACAGAAACCATGCCCCCGTCAATACCCGTAGCATATAGTCCCACAGCTTCTTGGTCTTGGCGGCAAACACCTTTGACGTAGCCGATATCGTGACACAGCAGCGAGATCAGGTAGTGCAGCCAATCTTCTGGCGACACTCCCCCTTCGCGAATATGCTTGCCGCGGAGAATCTCTTGTCCCACCAAAGCCACGAGCATTGTGTGTTCCACATTGTGGTACAGAGCATCGCAGTTAGCGATATTTTCCAGAGCCATAGTCCCTGCCCAGGCGATAATTTCAGGGTAGTCAGGCTTGTACTTGCCGTAGGTGCGACGGTAGCCGGCCTGCAACTCTTGCACAAAAGCGTCAATCAGGATAGCAGTTGCATTGAACATCATAAATTCTCTCACTCAGGCTGTAGTTACAAACTTGATCGAAAATATCTTGCATAGCTGAAAAAATAATCAAAGGGCCTTCCAGTAGGTTTGACCCCTCGGCGTTGAATTTTAAATTTCAGCTAGTCTTGTCAGGTCAGAAAATTTCTTTTTTGGCTATGCTTCCCAAGATAACCTAATTTCTGAAGTATCCGAAGCAACAGAGCGATTTTTGGGTATTAAATTTTGACGAAACAATTTACATCGTTTCACCGACTAATTATTAGAAGTCCTAGGTGTGAAAGTTATGAACTGTCTTTTTTCGAGCCTCTCCACTGCTGCCCTTCGCACTCGGCGGTCGATCGCCCAAAAATACCTAGGATTGTGTGCATTCACGGCTGTTTGCACCGCCGCACCGGCAATGGGTGCCGAGCGAATTTACGTAACTTACGGGCCGCTAGAAGAATCAGTTCCCATCGAATCCCTGGCACTTTTAGCCAAAGAAGGCAAAATAGACTCAAACTTGGACGGCTTCGCTCAGTACATCAAAGAATCTCAGCTAGCTGAGATTCGCAGCGCCCTGCAAGCGAAAGCTGAAATCAGCCCCGTGACGATCGCCCAATTCCTTTACACGCCTCAAGGAGAAGTGCTGCTGAGACGCTTAGGCCGAGTAATTCAAACCAAAGCTCGGCAGCCTGGATTTTATGCCATCCGAGCCGCCCTGATTTTAGCAGCCTCAGATCCAGAAGGCCTGACAATTCTCAACGTGCTGCGGAAATTCCCCACCTATGGCATCAGGATTGACATCGCCCGCGCCTTGGGTATCGCCAACGAGCTGACATCGCTGATCAACCGTTCCAATCAGACGATCGCGGGAGTCGCCCAGTTGTCCGAAGCACAAGCAGCCTCTGAACCCGCCATACCCCCGGCCCAAATGCAGCAACCCCAGCTACCGGGCCCCTATACTTGGAAAAAATCATCGGTAACTGTGACGAGTCCAAATCGCCCTCGCACGTTTGATATGGACATATACCTGCCGCAGGGCAGCCCGCAACCGGCCCCAGTAGTAGTAATTTCTCACGGTTTAGGTTCCGATCGCCTTTCCTTCGAGTATTTAGCAAAACACCTAGCCTCCTACGGCTTTGCCGTCGCCGTCCCCGAACACCCCGGCAGCAACGCCCAACAAATCCAAGACTTAGTAACAGGCAGAGCCAATCAAGTAGCAGAACCAGCAGAATTTGTCAACCGCCCCCTCGACATCAAAGATCTGCTCGATTATTTAACCAAACTATCTACAACCGACCCGACCTACCAAGGGCAGCTTGACTTGCAGCGAGTCGGCGTCATAGGCCAGTCTTTCGGTGGCTATACGGCTTTAGCATTAGCCGGGGCGGAGATTAATTTTGCACAGCTAGACAAAGATTGCGGACTCGAAAACGATACTTGGAACCTCTCCCTACTGTTGCAGTGCCGCGCCCGCGGCCTAGAGCGCAACCAGTACAATTTCGACGACCCGCGCGTCAAAGCTGCGATCGCCGTCAACCCGATCGTCAGCAGCATTCTCGGAGAAACAAACCTCAGCAAAATCCAAATCCCAGTCATGCTAATCGCAGGCAGCGCCGATACCGTCGCCCCCGCTTTGCTGGAACAAATTCAACCGTTCACTTGGCTGACATCGCCCAACAAATATCTGGTACTGATGAACAACGGGACTCACTTCTCAACGATCGAGGATTCCCCTCAAAGCCTCTTTCTGCCACCACCAGAGGTCATCGGGCCGGAACCAGTTTTAGCCCGCCGCTACCTCAGCGGACTCAGCCTAGCTTTCATGGAAAGCTATTTGAACAACAAATCCAATTTCCGCCCGTATTTGGAGCCATCCTACGCTTTAAGCATCTCCCGAGACACTCTCGGACTGAGAATTTTGCGATCGCTCACCCCGCAGCAACTCCAGCAGTTCAGGATTTCTCCACCTGCTCGCAGGCCAGTCTCTCCGCCTGTCCTCGCTCCTGTTCCTCTACCTTCTCCACCTCCGATCGCTCCCGTTCGTTAGGGTTGAGGTGCGCCGCGTGTGCACGCTGGCATCTATTTTCGTGCGGGGGCGATCGGCCCTGTCTCTCCTTTCATCAGCTTTCCTAATCACACTCATCAGTTTAACTGTCGCTCAACCCCTTTACAAACGTTAACAACACCGTTAATAATATAAACATCATCCGAACATTGACAACCAAATACAGCAATCATAAAACCATGACAACAACCTTACAGCAGCGCGAAAGCGCCAATGTCTGGGAACGCTTTTGTGAGTGGGTAACATCAACCGACAA
>NZ_JAUBQB010000068.1:0-38009 GCF_036701035.1 Microcoleus sp. Pol7_B2
TAACTTACTCTCCATTTTTGGAAACAATACCTAATTTACCAGGGTTTGAGCCTTAACTGAACCGTATTGAATTATAGCAACGCTTCCAGTCAGGAGGCCACTGGGCGGTTTCGTCAGCGGCTTGCAAAGCTCTGACTTCAGCTTCGAGTGCTGTGGCGTGGCGCTGCATGATGATTTCTAGTTGCAAAAAGTGTTCTTCGGGCGAGCGCAATTTTTTTACATCCTACAAACGTAATAACAGTGATTTTACCGGACATCAGATTGCCCACTTCTTCATCACTAATAATAATTTCCCACATCAAACCTGGTTTCGACGCACAAGCACGCGGATTCCTCAATCACTTAATTCCTTCTTCAAGCAATGCTTTAGCTGTTGAGCCAGCACCTCGACGCAGGGCTTTCTCAGCATAGTCAGATGATTCCCAGGAACCCTAATCACCTCTACTCTTTGGGTAGTTAACTCGCTCCAGCCAAGAGTCGGATCTTGATGACCCCTGCTTAGCTTTTCCCTCGATCTAAACAGAGTAATTCGTTGCGGATAAATTTTCGGTACATAGCTGAGAGTTGCTTGACTGTTAGCCTGAAATACAGTAAACATTGAGGGAATTGCCAGCTCGCGCCAGCTTCTTTCTTTTGACTCCTGAGATAGGATGCTAACAATAACGGCCTGTTTCCAATTCCAGCGATGCAAAAAATTAGCTGCCAAATTAAGCATCTTATTTAATTTCGGAATTTTGGCAGCAATACCGCCACTTTGAACATTTTCCGCAGTAGCCACCAAGCGAAAATAATCTACTACAAAAGGCCAGATAGAGCGCGAAACAGTAGTCAGAATAAACTTGCAACCGTCCCAAAAAGAAGGTTTGTTAGCAGAAACCGGCGCTAAAGTATCCAACACAGCAAGTAAAGCCACTTCATCCCCGGCTGCGAGCAACTGTTGAGCCATCTCAAAAGCAACCAAACCTCCAAAAGACCAGCCTCCTAAAAAATAAGGCCCTTTTGGTTGAACGGTACGCAAGGCTGCGATGTAGTCAGCCGCCATGTTTTCAATGCTAGTTAGCGGAGAACTTTCGCCGTCAATACCCTTTGGTTGCAGCCCGTAAAACGGTTGGTTTTCTCCTAGCTGAAATGCTAACTCGACATAAGGAAATACGACGCCAAAGATGGGATGGACGCAGAAGAACGGGGGATTTTTACCGCGAGGCTTAATTGCAACTAAAGGCGACCATTTCAGAGAATTTGTTCCTGAATTTAGCGAATCGGCTAAACCTTCAATTGTCGGATTTAAAAAAAGAGCAGACAGCGGCAACTCGCGCTCAAATTGCTGGTTAATCTCATTGATGAGGCGGATTGCCAGCAGGGAATCTCCACCCAAATCGAAGAAGTTGTCGCGAATGCCAACGCACTCTGCGTTGAGGATTGTGGCCCAAATTTGGGCGAGGGTTGACTCGGTTGGTGTGCGAGGTGCAATGCAGCTTTGATCTATTGAATTGCTAGTTAGATTTCCAGGTGCAGGTAGGCGCAGGCGGTCGATTTTGCCATTGGGAGTTAGGGGCAGAAAATCCATCGCCACAAAAGCATTGGGAATCATGTAATTGGGCAGTTGTTGTTTGAGGAAATTCCGTAGTTCCCCAGGATTAAGAGTCTGATTGTGGTTGGGGACGACATAAGCAACTAGGCGTTTGTTGCCCGACAAATCATCTGCAGCAACCGCCGCTGTTTCTTTGACTGCTGGATGCTGAAGCAGCAGCGCTTCAATTTCTCCCAATTCTATTCGATAACCGCGAATTTTTACCTGTTCGTCTGTGCGACCTAAAAACTCAATATTGCCGTCGGGAAAATAGCGAGCTAAGTCACCAGTTTTATAAATTCGTTCTCCTGCTTTCTGGCTAAAGGGATTAGCAATAAATCGCTGGGCGGTTAATTCGGGGCGGTTCATGTAGCCTCGCGCCAATCCGCTGCCGCCGATGTACAATTCACCGGGAATTCCCACGGGTACAGGCTGTAAATTTTTATCTAAAATATAGAGTTGAGTGTTAGCTATTGGGCGGCCGATGGGCGGTTTTTTGCGTGAAGCGAAGCTATCCCCCAGGGAATCGCCAATTTCGGCCAAACTTGACCAGACTGTCGCTTCTGTAGGGCCGTAAGCGTTAAAAAATCTGCGCCTGGAAGCCCAGCGTTTAACAATATCCGGGGAACAGGATTCCCCAGCACAGATGATTGTTTGCAGTGCGGGAAGTTCGGCGTTTGGAAGGACAGCTAGCAGCGAGGGCGGGAGGGTAGCGTGGGTAATAGCATTGTCCTGCAAAAATTGGATTAATGTTTGTCCGGGCAACAAAGATTCTTTCTTGGCACAGTAAAGTGTTGCTCCGGTTCCCAAGGCCATGACAATCTCAAAAATTGAGGCATCAAAGCTCAGGGATGCGAATTGCAAAATGCGGTGATTTGAGTTTAAGTTAAAAGCTTCTATTTGAGCTATGGCTAAGTTGTAAAGTCCCCGATGTTCGATTAGAACGCCTTTGGGTTTTCCGGTTGAACCCGATGTGTAAATGACGTAGGCTAGGTTTTCGGGTAGGATATTTGTAGTTGGATTTTCTGGGCTTTGTTGGGCGATAATTTCTCTGTCGGAGTCCAAACACACTACTGAAAAAACTCCGTAATTTTCCGGCTGCGTCAAGTTTTGTGCTAAGTGCTGCTGAGTTACCAAAATCGACACCTGAGCATCTTCTAACATGAAGTTAAGCCGCTCTTGAGGATAAGTTGGATCTAAAGGCAGGTAGGCTGCGCCTGCTTTGATAATACCTAGCAATCCGACGATCGCATCTAAGGAACGTTCTACACAAAGGCCCACTAAAACTTCTGGTGCTGCTCCCAATTGCTGCAAGTAATGGGCAAGTTGGTTGGCTTGGCTGCTGAGTTGGCGGTAGGTTAACTGCTGGTTTTCAAAGACGGCGGCGACAGCATCGGGCGATCGCGCGACTCGCTCTTCAAATAGGTGATGGAAACACTGGTTTTGCGGATAATCTCTCTGAGTGTCATTCCAATCGATTAATAATTGCTGGTATTCTGGGGCTGTCAGCAAAGCCAAGTCGCTGAGGCGGTGTTTGGGATTGGCAACAATGGCTTCAAGCAGCGTTTGGAAATGTCCCGCCATGCGCTCAATTGTGCCGCTATCAAATAAGTCTGTGCTGTAGACAAATTGCCCTTGAATACTTCCTGCATTTTCCCACAAGTGGCACTCTAAATCGAGCTTGGCGGTTCCCGCGTCAAAGTCGATCGCCTCTCCAACGATTCCCGGCAATTCTAGCGCTGCTACAGGAGTGTTTTGCAGGCTAAAACTAACTTGAAATAGGGGGTTGCG
The DNA here is from genome assembly GCF_036701035.1 of Microcoleus sp. Pol7_B2. Classification (NCBI taxonomy): domain Bacteria; kingdom Bacillati; phylum Cyanobacteriota; class Cyanophyceae; order Oscillatoriales; family Microcoleaceae; genus Microcoleus; species Microcoleus sp. Pol7_B2. The sequence continues at coordinate 3,362 of NZ_JAUBQB010000068.1, forward strand.
GCTCAACTCGCGATCGGGGTGCATTTCCTCAACCAACTTCTCGAAGGGCAAATCTTGGTGAGCGTAGGCTGCCATTGCGACGTTTTTTACCCGATGCAATAGTTCCCGAAAAGTTGGATTTCCTGATAAATCTGCACGCAGCACCAAACTGTTGACAAAAAACCCGATTAATGCTTCTAGTTCGCTCAGGTTGCGGTTGGCGAGCGGCGTTCCTACTGCAATATCTACTTGTCCAGTATAGCGGTACAGCAAAGTTTGAAAAGCGGCTAGTAGAGTAATAAATAAAGTCGCCCTTTCTTGCTGGCTCAATGACTTTAGCGCCTCGCTCAAAGCAGGTGATAGCGTTATAAATTGTTTAGCGCCGCGGTAGGATGGAACGGCTGGTCTTTGCCTGTCTGTTGGTAGATTTAGTGCGGTAATTCCGTTTAACTGCTGCCGCCAATAAGCTAACTGGGTTTCTAATACTTCGCCCTGCAACCATTGGTGCTGCCATTCTGCAAAGTCGGCGTACTGCACGGGCAGTGCTGGTAAGTGCGAGATCCCATTTTTTACAAATGCTGTGTAGAGCGTTCCCAGCTCTCGAATTAGCACTCCAATCGACCAGCCATCAGCCACAATATGATGTAAATTCAGCAACAATATATGTTCTGTTTCACTCAGTTGTAAAAGCATTACTTTAAATAACGGCCCGGCGGCTAAATCGAAAGGGCATTGCGCTGCATCGGTTGCGAGTTGCAGCGCTGCGGTTTCCTGCTGAGTTGGCGAAAGATTTTGTAAGTCGATTGTGGGGAGAGATACGGTTAAAAAGGGAGCAATAACTTGTACGAGTTCCCCTTCCAAAAGCGTAAAAGTAGTGCGTAAAGTTTCGTGCCGCTGCACAATTTCATTGAAAGTTTGCTCTAAGCATCTTAAGTTGAGCGAACCAGTTAAGCGGAGCGCTGCTGAGACATTGTAAAAAGGATTACCCGGTGCTAATTGATTGAGGAACCAAAGCCGCTGCTGAGCAAACGATGCGGGGAAGACGAAAACTTCTGTTTCTTGCTGCATATTTATCGAAATTGCACCCGTTCTACCGTCCTAATTTTTATTTACTTTCTTGATTAAAAGAGGATAGTTTCATCCGCCGACTGTTCCGAGAAATCGCCACTAAGGCAGGAGCTTTAATATTAGCATCGCTGTCTTTTAAATTTTCCACAATCTTAGATAATTCTGCAATTGTCGGCGCTTCAAAAACCCGGCGCAAAGGCAACTCTACCCCGAAAGCATCTCGCACTCTAGAAACAAGCTGAGTCGCCAGCAGCGAATGGCCTCCTAATTCAAAGAAATTGTCCCGGATACCCACTCGCTTTATCCCCAAAACCTCAGCCCAAATTTTCACTAAAACTTCCTCAATAGAAGTCTGAGGCGCAACATAACTGCCAGCCCATTCTAACTTAATCGGCTCCGGTGCAGGCAAAGCGAGGCGATCGACCTTTCCGTTAGCCGTCACAGGTAGCGACTCCAGCACCACAAAAGCCGACGGAACCATATATTCCGGCAGTTTTTCTGCTAGAAAAGCCTGCAACTGCGGCACTAATTTCCGTGCTGCTTTAGCTTGTAAGGGATTGTTAGCATAAGAGCGCCAAGGACGCAAGTTATCGCTTCGGGTTTCTGGCACAAAATCTCTAATTTCGCCCCGTGCAAACACCACATCGTAGCGCCCTTGACCGTCGGAATTAGACCAACTAATATTAACATTATACGGAACTTCCAAAGCATACCACGCTTCGGGATCGACTCCTAAATCCTCGACTTTTTCCACGGCTTTCTGCAACTGACCTGCAGTTGAAAATTTATCGACAACAGACAGCAACTCGGCCGCCTTAACTGCTGCCGTTACCCGCGCATTAGGCACATTAGCAATTCTTAAAAGATCGAGTTGATTTTGCAATAATATTTCTTGCACCTTGGTAACAGTCAGATTCTGATTTTCATCCAACCAATCCAGCCGTTTTTCGGCGCCGCACTCCCCTTTTGGCGATGATTTGGGGCGTGCTGTTTCCGACGCAATATGCAAAATAGCATTGTACCGAAAATCAGTTAACTCATTGCGATCGCTACCGCGAATTAATTGAATTTCTACGCCGTCAATCTGCGGAAAGCGGTGTTTTAATGCGCTAAAAAAATCTGGTTCAATAACTAACTCTGTTTCTTGAAAAATTTGCATTTGTACTCGCTGCTGCAACTGTTCGCACGTGAGAGAAGGTTCGGCTTGATACAGTTGTACGGAAGCGTGGAAAGCTGCCAGCAACGGCAAGCTGCGGACATCTCCGATGAATATAAAGCCGCCGGGGGCAGTTGCTTTGACCGCACCTTCTAGCACCTGCACGAGATAGTCGATATGCGGGAAATATTGCACGACAGAGTTGAGAATTACTGCGTCAAAAGCTGCTGTCTCTACTCCTTCAAAATCAGTCGCCATTTTCTGAAGCAACGTTACATTAGCTAACTGTTGGTTTGCCAAGTGCTGCTGAATATAGTTGAGCGAAATAGGTGAAAAGTCTGTGCCGCAATATTGAGTGCAGCGAGAGGCAATTTGGAACAGCAACAAACCTGTGCCGCAGCCAATTTCTAACACTCGGCTAGGCTGCAAAGCTAAAATTTGGGCGGCTTGATTTTTCGCCCAGTCGCGTATCTGTTCTGCTGGGATTGGTTGATTAGTATAACTGCTATTCCAGCCGACAATATTAAAGGTGGGATCTGAGTCAACAGCAGGTTGATTGTAAGTTTCATTGTAGAGCATTTGCCACTGCAAAACCTGTTCGTCCTGCAATTGCATTATTTGGTTTTTTTCGCGGGCAACGCTATATTCAGGATTCAGGGCAATATAAGCTACTAAACGTTTATCTCCCTGTCCATCTTCCGAAGCTATTGCTACAGTTTGCTGCACGGCGGGATGTTGAGTTAATACTGTCTCGATTTCTCCTAATTCGATGCGGAAACCGCGAATTTTTACTTGTTCGTCAATGCGTCCCAAAAATTCAAGGCTGCGATCGCCTCTGTAGCGCACTAAGTCGCCGGTTTTGTAAATTCGCTCTCCTGAATTTGGTTTAAAAGGATTGACAATAAAGCTTTGTGCGGTTAAATCTGGGCGGTTGAGGTAGCCGCGAGCGAGTCCGTTTCCGCCGATGTACAATTCGCCAACAACGCCCACTGGTACGGGCTGCAAATATTTGTCTAATATGTAGATTTGAGTGTTAGCAATGGGGCGGCCAATTGTCGGGGCGATGTCTGTTTGCTCTGTTACAGGAATATAACCGGAAGTTGTGACGACGGTATTCTCGGTTGGGCCGTAATTATTTACTAGCTTAAATGGATGGGATTTTAAAGGATGTTGTTGCAGTTTTTCGCCGCCTGCGAGCAAGATTCGCAACGCTGTTGTTTGAGGCCAATCTAATAGCAAAACTTTGTCGGCTAAAGGTGTTGGCAAAAAGCTAATTGTAATGGCGTTTGATACTAACCAGTTTTGCAGTTTTTCAGGATCTCGCCTGATGTCATCTTCTGGAAAGTAGATGCTAGATCCCGCGGCGAGATAAGGCCAAATTTCCCACCCGCAAGCATCAAAGCCGATCGCTGCAATTTGCGTTGCCCGATCGCCCGCTGACACCCCAAACTCTCTTTGATGCCAAAAAACGAGATTTAACAAGCTCGCGTGCTCAATTTCAACTCCTTTCGGCTTTCCCGTGGACCCGGAGGTGTAAATCGCGTAAACCAGATTTTCGGCTGTGGCTGCGCTGGTGGGATTGTCGGCGATTTCTTGGGAAATCATCTCCCATTCTGTGTCTAAACAAATTATCTGTAAATTGGGCGAGCGCAAATTCTCTATCCATTGCTGCTGAGTTAACACAACAGATAATTGAGCATCTTTTAGCATAAAGCTCGATCGCTCAGCAGGATAGCTCGGATCTAAAATTAAGTAAGCTCCTCCCGCTTTCAGGATACCCAACATCCCCAGGATCAGATCGAGCGATCGCCCGCAGCAAAGCCCGACTAAAACTTCCGCCCCAACCCCCATTTTTTGCAAATAACGTGCTAGTTGGTTGCTGCGGAGATTTAGCTCTCGATAGGTGACTCGCTCATCTCCAAATACCAGCGCCACCGCATCCGGTGTCCGATCGGCTTGCTTTTCAAATAGCTGATGGATGCACAAATCTTGCGGATAATCTGCCTGAGTATTGTTGCATTCAACTAACAAACGATCGCGCTCTTGGGCGCTCAAATATTGCAAGTTTGCTATGCGCTGTTCGGGATTTGTAACAATCCTTTCTAACAAGGTTTGAAAATGCCCGATCAGGCGGGTAATCGTAGCTTCATCAAATAAATCGGCGCTGTAAATAACCATGCCGCTGATACCCTCGGAGCTATCAACCCACAGCTTATTGCTGGGCGATTGGTTGCTTCCCGAGCTGTTGGGCGATCGCTCCCACAAATGAAACTCCAAATCAAACCGCGCTGTACCCACATCTAACTGCTGCGGGCTGAGTGTTAATTCTGGCAATTCTAACTGATTCCCCGGCGCGTTTTGCAGCGCAAACGCCACCTGAAATAAGGGATTTTGGTTCAACGCGCGATCGGGGTGCAGTTCTTCTACTAACTTCTCAAACGGCAAATCTTGGTGAGCGTAAGCTCCTAATGCTACCTCTTTAACTCGGTTTAAAAGTTCCCGAAAAGTTGGATTTCCCGACAAATCTGTACGCAGCACCAAACTGTTGACAAAAAAACCGATTAATGCTTCAATCTCACTGCGGTTGCGATTGGCGATCGGCGAACCTACAACAATATCTTCTTGCTGCGCGTAATGGTAAAGCAACGTTTTAAAAGCTGCCAGCATTGTCATAAACAGCGTCACTCCTTCGCGCTGGCTCAACGTTTCTAAAGCCTCGCTCAGTTGTTTTGGCAGTTGCAAAAATTGCCTTTTGCCTCGGTAACTTTGAATTGCTGGCCTGGGTCGATCCGCAGGCAAATTTAGCATAGAAATGCCGTTTAACTGCTGTCTCCAGTAAGCAAGCTGCGTTTCTAAAACTTCCCCTTGCAGCCATTCGCGCTGCCATTTGGCAAAATCAGCGTACTGGACCGACAAAGCCGGTAAAGGCGAAGGTTTTTCGCTAGCAAATGCCGTGTAAAGTGCGCCTAATTCCTGAATTAGCACTCCGATAGACCAACCATCGGAGACAATGTGGTGCATATTCAGCATTAGTAAATATTCGGCATCATCTAACTGCAATAATGTGACTCGCAGCAACAAGTCATTGGACAAATTGAAAGAGCGTTGAGCTTCCTGGGCGGTGAGCCTGTTTGCTTCAGTTTGTCGAGATTCCTTTGGCAAGTTTCGCAATTCCACTACATTAATCGGGAGGTGGAAAGCAGCAGCTATTCTCTGAACAGGTTGCCCCGAAACTACTGCTAAAGTCGTGCGTAAAGCTTCGTGGCGGCGCACAATTTCATTGAAGGTTTGTTGCAGCGCCGAAAAATTGATCGAACCTGTCAAACGCAAGGCTGCGGGAACATTATAGAAGGGATTGTTCGGTACTAATTGGTCGAGAAACCACAAGCGCTGCTGTGCAAAGGAAAGCGGTAGATTTCCGTCCCGCCCCATAGGAAAAATCGGTGTAGGAGTGAAACTAGAAGTAAGATTAGCTGCTTTTAAAAATGAAATAATTTCGGCTTTTTTCTGAGAAATTTGGGCGCGCAGTTCGGGTGTAAGAATTCCTTCGGGAGCGTTGCAGCGCAGGATCTCGCCCTCAACAAAAATATTAATATCTAGACTGCGAAGGTAAGATAAAAACTCAACTAACTCCCCCCTGACAGAATCTCTGGCATTTGGCGATGAACTCGCTATTTTTGGATCGGGCATTTTGAGTCATCCTGTCATTACTTGGGCAAATCAATCAAAGAAATTCCACCAGCGCACAAGTTAAGAGCTTAACCGATCGCTTGCTTACTGTGGCCTAACCTGAGTATGATTCTGTTTGAATCCGCAACCAAAATCCTACCCAAGGTTTCAGCTTATGCCGTTCATGCCTTTCAATTTCCTGTTCCTATGGCTGGTGGGACTGCTGTCCATCGGGGTACTTGGCGCAGGTATATACATTATTTACGAATGGTACATCGGCGAACTTGTAGGGATTTCCTACTTAGTCAGCGGAATCTTAATGCTTCTTTGGTCTGTTGGCGGCCGCTTTATCAGTTTGCCGCTGTTCCGCCGCCCCGGTGCTGACGAACCGAAGCCGACGCGGACGGGTACGGTTCAGCGAGTAGAGAGACCTGATGGCACTATTTTACAAGTAGAATTCTACGGCCCAGAGGACGGACAGCCGATTATCCTCTCCCATGGTTGGGGGCCCAACAGTATGGTTTGGTATTACGCGAAACGGCAACTAAGCGATCGCTTCCGAGTGATTGTTTGGGATCTTCCAGGTTTGGGGAAATCCACTCGACCAAAAAACAGCGACTACTCCCTAGAAAAATTTGCCCGCGATCTCGAAGCCGTCATTGCCATAGCAGGAAATAAACCTGTTATCCTACTCGGACACAGCATGGGCGGCATGATTGCTCTAACATTCAGTCGGCTGTTTCCAGAACTTCTCGGTAGTCGAGTAGCGGGTTTAATTCTGGTAGATACCACTTATACTAATCCCGTCAAAACCGCTATTTTTAGCGGTTTATTACGCGCTTTGCAGAAGCCGCTGCTTCAACCTATCCTCTATCTCACAATAGCTCTTGAACCGATTATGTGGGGAATGACTTGGCTGAGCTATCTCAATGGTTCACTGCACATCAGTGTAGAATTATCGGGATTTAAAGGCACTGAAACGCGCGGTCAATTAGAGTTTTCCGCTTTCTTATCAGCCTTGGGTTCTCCCGGCGTTCTCGCTCGCGGCACATTGGGAATGCTCAAATTTGACGAAACAAAAACTTTGCGATCGATTGACATTCCTGTGTTGGTGATATGCGGCGATTCAGATATTGCCACTACCCCCCCAGCTAGCCTGCGAATGAAAGCAGAATTACCTCAAGCAGAGCTAGTTACTATACAGAAAGGAGGACACATGGCATTAATGGAACATAACCAGCAGTTTGCCGAAGCTGTCAGGGCATTCTGCACTGAAATTTCGTGACTAAAAATGTGAGTTAAAATCCTGTAGGTTCTGGCTGGGGATACCCTATTTTTCTTCTTAGTCTTAATGTACCGAACTAAAGAAGAATCTTTGATAAAGTGATAATAAAGCTTGTCCCCTTGCCCTCTACACTTTCAACCGTAAGTGTCCCTTTATGGGCTTCAATAATACTCTTTGCTAAAAATAATCCTAATCCCCAGCCGGTTTGCTCCTCAGCACCAATGGTTCGACGAAATTGTTGAAAGAGGATGGATTGAGCGTCTAGGGCGATCGGATCGCCTTCATTATGGATAGTAAGGCTGATCTGCGTTTCAGTTTGCTGGAGCGTGAGTGTAATAGGCGTACTAGGCGCACCATATTTCACAGCGTTAATTGCTAAATTTTCAATCACCCGCCGTATTTCTTTACGGCTGCAAAAAGTCCTCATTTCAGAATTAGAGACTACAACAAACCGCTCTCCATACGCGAAGCTCAAATCTTCTACCACCTCTTGGACTAGCATCACAAAATCGCATTCTTCAAATTCAATCTTTAAGCTCTGCCCTGCCCGCAGCCGACTCGCATCAAGCAGATTTTGAATCATCGAATCCAGCCGATTGATCGCATTGAGCATCCTTGCGGCCACATCCGTGTTGGTATCTCCTCGTTCCAGCCGCCGCAGAGTTAGTTGAGTTCCCATTTTTACGACATTGATGGGATTTCTGAGGTCGTGAGTTAACGTCACCATAAATAGTTCTTGAATATCTCGCAGCGTTTCGGAGAATTGAGTAGCCGCGTCATTAACGGCTTGCTCAATGGAGCCGATAATAATGTCTCTATCCTGCACTTCCAAAGGTGCTTCTTCTTCTAAAACTTGAAATATTACTTGACGGAGGAGGTGATACTCGAAAATGAGGTGACTCATGGAGTAGTCCGCATACCCCGCCCGTTCATGCCCATGCAGCTTGCCAATCCGTGTACTTTCTACCTCGTCGGCTGTAATTCGGGCAGATGTCCTGACAATTCTGTTTGAGAGTTCATCTACCAGTTGGTTTAAGTAGAGAGGTAGGGAATCTTGCAAGACAAGAGAATCTTGATGCGTTGATGCGCTGACTTCCTCACGCGCCCGCTTCTCCCACATCCGCATAATTTTTTCAGCATTTTGTTTAAGACGGTCAGACGCTTGGTTGGACATCGTTTCGGATTTTCTTGATGACTGGCTGTTGAGAAAACATTTTCTCCCTTATTTTTAATGCCCTGCAAGCAATTTTGCAAGTATATAGGCAGCCTCAGCCTTTAGGAGGTTAGCAAGTAACAGGTCTACATCTCCTCGTGAAGCAGACTTGAATATAAGTTTCCATTGCGGTAATTTCTACCGACAGGCAAATGCCAAAAAACAATCAAAATCATCCAATTATGTAAGCCCTTAAAATTCCACATCTTCGCGCTCATTTTCGTCTGTTCTGGGAGTATCCAAACCAGTCGCTGCCCAGCGCATTGTTTCAATGTATTTGGCCAGACTCGCCACAGTCGGAGCCTCAAAAAAATTGCTGACCGATAACTCGACTTGCAAAGCGTCTCGGATGCGAGAAATCAACTGAGTTGCTAGCAGGGAATGCCCGCCTAGTTCAAAGAAATTATCATAGATACTAACCTGCTGTTTTCCCAAAACTTTAGCCCAAATTTTCCCGATCGCCTTTTCGATATCGGTCCGAGGCGCTACATAGTTTTCTGTTATATCCTCGCTATCTGTATCTATATCGGGCAAGGCGCGGCGGTCTACTTTGCCATTAGGCGTCAGTGGCATATTCTCCAATACTGCATAAGTTGCAGGAACCATATATCCTGGTAACTTTTCTTTCAAAAATTGGCGCAATTCACTGGACTTGAGATTGGGAATTTCTAATTGTTTATTAATGCCGTCAGGAACAACATAAGCTACCAAATGTTTATCGTCGGGGATGTCTTCCCTGACGATTACTACTGCTTCGCGCACTTGTGGATGCTGGCACAAAGCCGCTTCAATTTCTCCCAATTCGATGCGATAGCCTCGAATTTTTACTTGGTCGTCAACGCGGCCTAAAAACTCGATGTTGCCGTCAGCTAAATAGCGGCCTAAATCACCTGTTTTATAAAGGCTAGAACCAGATTTATTGCTAAAAGGATTGGGAATGAATGCAGCAGCAGTTAAATCAGGCTGGTTGAGGTAGCCTTTCGCCAATCCGTCACCGCCGACGTACAATTGACCTATAACACCGATCGCCACCGGCTGCAAATCCGCATCGAGGAGATAAATTTGCGTGTTGGCGATCGGGCGGCCGATGGGGATAGATGTTGCGGTTTCGGGTACGTCTTGCACGCAATAATAAGCCGAAAATGTGGTATTTTCTGTAGGCCCGTAAACGTGAATTAATTGAGTAGTTTGCGCCTGTTTTATAACTTTTTTAACCCATCTCCTATCGACCGCTTCTCCGCCAAATAGCAAGCAGCGCAGCGAATTAAAAGCTTGCGGTAAAACTCTAGCAATTTGTTGAAACAAGGCAGTTGTTAAAAACAAAACTGTGATTCCTTGTTGGCGCAGTTCTAAGGCTAAATCGTGAGGCGAAAGGGTAATATTTGTGCTAATTCCCACGAGTTGAGCGCCGTTAAGCAAGGCTCCCCAAATCTCGAATGTGGCTGCATCGAATGAAGCGTTTGATGCTTGGGCAATTTTATCGGTAGGTTCTATTTTTATATAGTTGGTGTTGAGTACCAGCCGATTTACTGCTTTGTGGGTGACAGCAACTCCCTTGGGTTTTCCTGTAGATCCAGATGTGTAAATAACGTAAGCTAGGTTGTCTGCTGTTGCGGTGTTGGCGGGATTTTCGGCGCTTTCTTTGGCTATGTCTTCCCAGTCGCGATCGAAGTAAATCACCGAGTTTGAGAAGTCTCGGAAATTCTCAATCAATTTATCTTGAATTAGCAAGACTTTAACTTGAGCATCTTCCAGCATCAAGTTTAGCCGATCGCGCGGATAGCTCGGATCTAACGGTAGGTAAGCTCCTCCCGCTTTCAGTACAGCCAACATCCCGACAATTAGGTCGATCGATCGCTCTGCACAAAGCCCCACTAAAACCTCCGCCCCCACGCCCATTTTTTGCAGGTAGCGCGCCAGTTGGTTGCTGCGACTGTTAAGTTCTCTGTAAGTCAGGTGCTGGCTGTCGAAAGTTAGGGCGACATCCTCCAGATGCTGCTCAACTCGCTCTTCAAATAACTGATGAATGCACTTATTTTGAGGATAATCTGTCCGAGTATCGTTCCATTCTTTGAATAATTGATTCACTTCATCCTCGCTCAATAAAGGTAAGTTAGCGATTCTTTGTTCTGGATTAGCCACAATGCTTTCCAGCAGCGTTTTAAAATGCCTCAGCATTCGGGCGATCGTAACTTCATCAAATAAATCCGTATTGTACACAGCTAAGCCTCTGAGGCCTTCCGAATCTTCCCAATGTTCGCCGTAACTGCTCCTAAAGTTATCGGAAGCTTCCCACAAATACAGCTCTAAATCAAAGCGCGTTGTTTGAGTCTCCAAAGGAAAAGAACTCAACTTTAATTCGGGCAATTCTAGCTCGTCCACAGGCGAATTTTGCAGTCCGAATACCACCTGAAACAGCGGGTGGCGATTCAACGATCGCTCTGGGTGCAATTCCTCGACTAGCTTCTCAAAAGGCAAGTCTTGGTGAGCGTAAGCTCCCAGGGTTACTTCCCGCACCCGGCCCAAAAAATCTCGAAATGTCGGGTTTCCCGAGCAGTCTGTTCGCAGCACTAAAGTATTAACAAAAAAACCGATTAATGCTTCTATTTCACTGCGGTTGCGATTGGCAATCGGCGAACCGACAACAATATCTTCTTGTTGCGAGTAACGGTAAAGCAAAGTTTGAAATGCTGCGAGCACTGTCATAAATAAAGTCGCTCCTTCTCGCTGCGAGAGCGCTAAAAGTGCGTTTTTCAGCTTTTTAGGCAGTTCTAAATATTGAGTTTTTCCCCGATAATTTTGCATAGGTGGTGCAGGGCGATCTGTAGGCAAATTTAACGCCGAAATCCCGTGCAATTGCTGCCGCCAATAAGCTAGCTGAGTTTCTAATACTTCACCTTGCAACCATTCGCGCTGCCACTCGGCAAAGTCGGCATATTGAAGTGATAATTCTGGTAGGGGAGATGGCTGTTGATTTATCAAAGCTGTATAGATAGCTTCCAGTTCTCGAATTAGTACCCCGATCGACCAATCATCGGAGGCTATGTGGTGCATATTTAGCAAGAGAATATGCTCTGTTTCTTTCAGCCGCAGGATGGTGACTCGCATCAGCGGTCCTGTGGATAAATTGAAAGGGCGAAGAGATTCGGCTGCAGAGAGTTTCTTTGCTTCTGTTTGCCGTTGTTCTGGTGGCAAATCTTGCAAGTCTAATACTTTTAAATTAGTCTTAAAAGCGGGAGAGATTATCTGCACTGGTTGCCCTGATACGGTGGCAAAAGTGGTTCGCAAAGTTTCGTGGCGCTGCACTATTTCGTTGAAGGTTTGCTCTAAGGCTGTTAAGTTGAGGGAACCAGTTAAGCGCAGTGCTGTTACTACATTGTAGAAAGGGTTTTCCGGTGCGAATTGGTCGAGAAACCACAAGCGCTGCTGGGCAAATGAGGCGGGAAAGACAAAGACTTCGCCTTCTGAGGAAATATTCAGTTTTTCTATATCCTTTGTAAAGGAATTGTCATAAATTTCGGATGCCATATCTGTTGCTGTTGGGGGATGAGATGTGTTAATTTTTGGATGGCGCGGGGGTGGCTTTTTCAGGGTGCGATCGCCTCTTAAAACTTTCGCGAGCAAAAGATCGGAACTGTTAAAATCATAAACCTGGGTGCGGGAGTGCGGGAGAAAGGCGGGCAAAAGAAACCGGATTTCTGGCCGCAGCATCAAGTTATCCATTGAGGGGCTAGGAGTGCGACCCCCCAATCAAATTTAGTCGCGGAAGGGCCTCTTAGGCTTGTGATTCGGGTGCAATCGGGTGAGTTAGATGCGAGAATTACCGGGAGCAATCGGTGGAGAGGTCAAGCTGTAGTATGATTTCTAATTGCACAAAGTGTTCTTGGGGCGATTCCCTGCCGGATAGCTTTGCTTCACGCAATTTTCTCACATTTGTAGCTTAGCGACTACTATTGATTCAACAGTGTCCGCAATCTTTTAGAGCCACTCACTAGAACTTGCGACCTGATTTGTCACAATACTTAAGAACACTGAACGTGCAGTTTAAATTAGAGGTTATAGGCTAATGGCGCAGCGGAACGTATACTCGTCAAAGGGCGAGCCAGAGGATGCACAATCAGCAGAAGAAGTCCTCCACTCAGTAATGCAAGAACTGGACGCTTTGCATGAAAATGTCAAAGGCCAGTTAAATCAAGACATTACTCGGCTGCAAACTGAAAAAAATCACCTGATTGAAGATATTGAAGACCTCCGGGAGCAATATCGCAAATTGCAGTCTCAGCAAATGGAATCTCTGTCGGGGCGATACATTCAGCAGCAGCAATTGTGGCTGAAGCAGTTGGCTCAAGTTTTGGCTCACAATTTGCAGGATTTGTTGGTGCAGCGGTTCAACGAACTCAGCGCTAACTCGGGAAATTCTCTCAGCAGCCCGATTCCCAGCGGCGAGTTCCCGATACCCCTGCCGCCGAGCAACTACGACGAACGAGCCTCGCAGTTGCTGGCGGCGCTGGATGAAAGGATCGATCGCAGTTTCCAGATGCTGGAACAAGATTTAACGAGTTACGAAAGCGAGCTTTCCGTGCGGCTCAATAACATGAAAACCCTGGAACTGCAAGGGGAAGAGCTGTTACAAAATCTCGTAAACCGCATCAGGGAAGAACTCGAATCAGAAGAAGAATATCTTGAGAATCCTTTCGATGCTCAAGATTCCTATGTCGAGGAATCAACTAATTCTGTTAATTCTGTTAATTCTGTCCGCCCGCAACTTCTGCCGCCAACACCTGTGGAAACGCCGCGAGAACCCGTTCCACAGCCTTCTTCAGCGCCACCGACGGCACCCGCTAAAGTAGCTTCTCAAGTGCAGACAGGTTTGGTGCTGGCTTTGTCTTCGGCGGTGGTATTGTCGCTGTTTAATGTTTGTTTGAGAATTCTGATTAAAGGCAAAAATCCTCGGGTGGTTTTTGGTTTGTTTGAATTTCCGGGGGTGGTGACTCCGGGTTTTGGAAATTCTTTGTTGATTTTGTTGATGCGGCTGATCGTGGTGATGGCTTTGATGCCGATATTGGCGACATTTCTGTATCCTTCTGTGTGGAAAGATATTAGGCGGTTGTTCCAGTCGGGCGATCGAGCTTTGTGGAGTAAGGTTTTAGGAAGCGCATTTTTTCTGTTTTTGTCTCAGGTTTTGATTTATTTGGCGATCGGCAATATTCCGGCGGGGATTGCGATTACGATTTTCTTTATTTATCCGATCGTCACCGTACTAGGTTCTTGGATATTGTTTGGTTCTCGCCCCAGCACAGTCGGCTTTTTGGCGATAGTCGGGATTACCGCAGGTCTGATTTTAGCTGGGTGGCCGAGTTTTGCGGCCCCAGCTCCGGGCGGCGGCAATGTCGGGGTGGGAGTCACGGCTGCACTAGCTTCTGGGATTACCTTTGCAGGTTACGTATTGCTGACGCAAATGGCCGCGGGCAAGTTGCACCCAATTCCTTTTAGTTTAGTTAATTTCGCCGCGATTTTTGTATTTTCCGCCCTGAGTTTGTGGGTGCCGCTGTCGGACAATTTTGCTCCTAAAATCGACCAAAATGTTTGGCCGGGTTTGATTTTGGGAGGTGTTGTTTTAGGGGTGCTGACGCTGTTTAGCTATCTTTTGAATAATTTTGCCATCCGCTTTGCGGGGGCAGCCTTAGCGTCAGTAATTGGCACTTTGGGGCCGGCAATGACCGCACTCTTCGGTTTTCTAATTATCAATGAGAAGTTACAGCCTGTGGCAATTCTCGGCATGGCTGTGGTGACGTTGAGCGTGGCTGCTATGAGTGTGGAACGCATAGTCGCTCCTCAAAAGAAGGCTAGTTAAGGCAAGAATTTGTCCTTCATAATAGATATCAGAACCCCGACTTTTAAACAGTCGGGGTTCTGATATCTATCCCATTTAAAATCTAAAATCTAAAATCTACTTTACCTATGACTACAGTCATTAAAATAACGCCCAACTTAGAGGAGTTCCTCAAACTTCCAGAAACGGAGCCAGCTTGCGAATATATCAACAAAGAAATCATTCAAAAACCCATGCCTCAAGGTGAACATAGCAGATTGCAAGGTAAGCTTTGCAATGTCATCAACCAAATAGTCGAAACACCAAAGATTGCTTCTGCTTTTCCAGAGTTGCGTTGCACTTTCGGCGGTGTATCACTCGTCCCAGATGTAGCAGTATTCCGGTGGGAAAGAATTCCTTTTCTACCATCGGGTAGAATTGCTAACCGCTTTGAAATTTATCCAGACTGGGCGATTGAAATTCTTTCTCCCGAACAAAGCCAAACAAAAGTGCTTGCTAAATTACTTGCTTGTTCGCAACAAGGCACTGAATTGGGGTGGTTAATGATTCCAGAAGAAGAAAGTGTTTTAGCGGTATTTTCCGGCCAAAGAGTGGAGTTGTACGAAGGTGCAACTGATTTGCCCATACTTAATGGGATTGAGTTAGAATTGACTGTTGAAACAGTTTTTAGCTGGTTGAGTTTTAGTTAAGTTAAAAAGTTTGTGAAGCGGAACTATCCCAAGGGAATCGCCATTCTTAAACAACAGAAACAACCACTCGAAAACCAACAATACTAGCCTTGCAATCGGGCTGATATCTGAGGCGACACGCGCTGCGACAATTCGGAGGATGATCGTTCCAAGAACCCCCCCGCAACAACCTCAGCGAAGAGTCCCCGTCAGACTCCCAAACGCTACCATCCGCAGGCGCACCGTTATAATTATTGTGCCAAGAATCAGCGCACCATTCCCAAACATTTCCGTGGAAATCGTACAATCCGAAAGCATTAGGTTTAAAACTGCCCACATCTGTCGTTTGAAAGCGATAAACTCCCTTGGGCGCGTCAGCGTAATTAGAATTTCCGTTGTAATTGGCTAACTCGCTGGTAATCGTTTCCCCAAAGTGAAACGGCCCCGTAGTTTGCCCCCGGCAAGCATATTCCCATTGCGCTTCGCTAGGCAAGCGATAATTCTTACCAGTTTTGCGAGAAAGTCGATCGCAAAACTCCACTGCCTCGTACCAAGATACATTTTCTACAGGTCGATTTCCCCCTTTAAAACGGGCAGCATCGGGATTGAGAAATATTTTAATTTCCGGCAGCGCCGCAACTGCTTTCCACTGGGCCTGAGTGACTGGAAATTTGCTAATATAGAAAGATCCTAAAGTTACTGGGTGCTGCGGTTTTTCGTCGCTGTCACCCCGATTTTTTGGAGAACCCATGAGGAAAGTACCGCCAGGAACAGATACCATTTCCAGCAGTGTACTGCTACCAAGATGTTCTTCAAAAAAACCCGCTTGCCCGCTGTTAACATTAGTTTGCTTCCCGCGCTTGTCTACTGTCACCACTTGAAATTCAAAAGTGCTTTTCACAGCGGAAATTCTCTGCGGTGCCTTGTTGGGGGGTGGATTGGTGTTGGATTTTCCCCTGGGATTGACAGAGATATTGCTATTGATTTGCCCGCTTTGATTGAGCGGAGTATTAATAGCAAGTGGCCCTCCCTTTGTCACAGCAGAATTTAAAGCAAGTTGCCCTCCCTTTGTCACAGCAGAATTTAAAGCAAGTTGTCCTCCCTTGACAAAATGGGGTTGGGGAGGTAAAGAATAGAGATTTAAAGCTTTGATTACTTCATCAGCCGATTGATATCTATTTTTGAGATAATCTTCAATTAACTTATCTAAAATTTTTGTCAACTCGCTGCTGATTTTTGTGCCGGCTGGCAACCGTTCTCTCCAAATCCAGGAACCGTTGATCGGGTCATAAAGGTCATCTGAACCGTCAACTTTTGGCAAACATTGAGTTAGCAGTCTCAGGCAAGTTATTCCCAAACTGTACAAATCGCTACCGGGGAAAACTTGACCGCGCATTTGTTCTACAGGGGAATATCCGGGCGTTCCTACCGTCGTGCCTACTTTGCTCATTAGGGAGCCCGTCACTTGTTTGGAAATGCCGAAATCTATCAAAACTAACTCTCCCCGCCCTCCCTTTCGGAAAGCTGAATTCCGAAAATTTCCCGCCTTTGGCAGGGAGGAGCTAACAGAGGTGCGGCGCCGCATGATATTCTCAAGTTTGATGTCTCGGTGAATGACATGGCGATCGTGCACAAATTTCAAAATCGGCAGTACATCTGCCAACAACTGCCAAATTTTTTCTTCGCTAAAAACACCCTGCTGAGTTAATTCTGCTAGTAAAGTTTGCCCCTCAATCAACTCTTGTACTAAATAAAGTCGCTTGTCTTGTTCAAAATAAGCAATTAATCGAGGAATTTGGGGATGTTCACCGAGTTCGTAAAGTCGTTTCGCTTCTTCTTTAAACAATTGTGAGGCTTTTTCAAGTGCTGAGGTTCCTTGAAATTGGGGTACAAACTGCTTAATTACGCAGGGATCGTCCATGCGATCCGTATCTACCGCTTCATAAGTTCTCCCAAATCCCCCTTCGCCCAACAGTCGAATCACGCGGTAGCGGTTTCTGAAGAGAGGCGTGAGGTCGGACTGGCCGCAACTTTGACAAAATTTAGAGTTGTCGGGATTGAAAGGATGAGAACACCTGGGATTAGAACAGTAGAACATATCTGGGAAGAAATGATCTGGTTAAGATTATGATATATCTTTTTGGCTTCCTCATGGAATCCTAACAATTAATAATTGGTTATTGACAATTGACCGTAGGGAGGGCATTACCCCCCGCTTGTGTAGCCCCAAGTGAGAAAGTAGAAAGCATAATTTAAAATGCCAATTAATCCAAAGAAAGCGATTTGAGGGCCGAAAATGCCAGCCAGATCAACCGATTTTAGCAACCCGCTTACCGCCGATATTCGTCTGGGGATCTTGGTAATTGCTTTACAGAGGCCAGTATAGTACAACTTGGCGATCGCCCAACCAAAAAGCGATCGCGCTCAAAGAACTATCCGACTATAAACAAAGAAAGCAATTCCATCGCTTCATCGGGGCGTAAGAATTCTACCAGCTCGATCGCCCTTAAAGGCGATCGGGGTAATTTCAACCTAAAATGTCATATTTATACTGCTTCCACCAATTTTCTAAGCGCGCTAAATAACTTTATTTTTGAATACTTTGACTACTAAAATAAGTAACAAAAACAGACCATAGCATGATACTGATACTATTGTTTTGGTGATATTTGGTGATATAAATATGATAAATCCCTGGTCTTTAATCAAGGCAGAGAAACTTGAAACACAAAATGGCATGAAATATAACCTGAATGCCTGCCAATGATCTCTTTTGCCTTTACTAGAAGAAACACTTAGCATCAGACCCGTACCGATTACAGCATTTATACCAATTGAATTGATCCATATTTTAAGCGAAGGATCAAAATGAAAACAAACTACTATAATATACCAAATGAGATAGCACCAGAGAATAGCTTTATCTAATTTGATTTCGTAAAGATATTGAATCAACCCTTTCATAGCACTAGAAATGATTTTATTTTTTCATTTTTATTAATAAATACAACCAGAAAAATTGAATAATTATTAGGGAGGGATAGCCAAAGACCATTATAACTAGATAAAGCGGTTATTTTTAGCTTAAAATTATGTTGCTTAAAGATATTGCAGAGTGCTTTGCCAGCAACATCTTTCATAGAGATAACTCAATTAACTGTTTCTCCGGCGCAAGTTCATTTTTTTGACTGGCGACTTCAAACCAACCCTGAACAGCATCTTTCAGCATCTCTAACAATCGGTTTTTAACTTTTTGATGTAGGTGGAAATCTCGGGATCTGAGGCACTTTTTCCCGAGGCTTCGCCAAGGGTTGCCAGCGCGAACGTGCTGCTGAGAACGGCAACGGTGATGAAGGTCGCAAACTGTCGTTGGGGATGTGCCATCATCGCTTTGGTCGGGTAGAGGCTCGGTTTTTGAGCTGCGGCGGTGTCTTGTCGCTATAGGTAAATGGTAGCCCTCTGTTGCTCTTTAATCTCTCCTCCAACCATTTGGGTTTCTCGCTAAACGAGAGCGACATCGTACCATCCGGAGCAACGCGATACAGCCATTTTGCCCCCGGACAAATAGATGACTTCATCTCGGGAACCGATGGCGGCCATTTTCCGGCTTTGGCTGCTAGTGCTTTGACTTGCAGAATTTTCTGAGTCAGTTCCAAATCCAGCATAGATTTGGCTGCTTTACTGGTTTGGCTGGGTAAATTTGTAGATGTCCTACCTATATAATTCCACCACGCGAAGTCCTTTGCCGGGGCTGAATCAGAAGCGCAAAAATTGTGCTGGCGAGATGCTGCAACCGATCGTTTATAGGCGTGATAAGTATCGATCGCACAAAAGCGAACATAAGGTTTGATCGCCGGCTTGAACCACACCAGGACATGAGATAAAGTCCACTCTAAGATTTTTTCTTGTAAAGTTGGGGGAGCGTTAATTTCCCTCGGAAATGTCTGAAGTAGTGAAAGTATGCCCTGACCACTAGAAGCGCCTGATGCTTCTATTATCGAAGACCACGAGTATTTCCAAACGAAGTCTTGCGAAAATTTGAACTTAGACAAATATTCTCCCTGCAAGGATGTCAATATCGATTCGCGGTAATCGCGTTCCAGCAAGCGCTGCTGCCACTGGGCCGGAAGGCGATCGACTTTCCGCATCACCCCTGCTGGATATTTAGTCACAATCAAACCCACAAGTTGAGCGAGTAGGAGGGGGCTTTCTGTTAAAGGCTGGTTGATTTTCCAGGATACTTC
This sequence comes from Microcoleus sp. Pol7_B2, assembly GCF_036701035.1. Classification (NCBI taxonomy): domain Bacteria; kingdom Bacillati; phylum Cyanobacteriota; class Cyanophyceae; order Oscillatoriales; family Microcoleaceae; genus Microcoleus; species Microcoleus sp. Pol7_B2. The sequence goes on from NZ_JAUBQB010000068.1 coordinate 22,477, forward strand.
CAGCATTTCTGCTGCTGCTTCCCTCTGACCTTTACGGTATTTTTCTAGAATGTCTAGGGCTAAAACTCGTTGGAAATTAACCTGCCCTAAATAAGGGGGTAGGCGAACCGTAACATCTCCTTCCACAATCCAGGTAATATCTGTTCCCCAGTGCGGCCCTTCATTATTTAAAACCTGCTGGCGAAGTTCTGCTAAAGCCGTTTGCTTGGAGGCGAGATAGCGCTGTAATTTTTCTGAAGGTGGATTTATGGTATCGTTTGGGTTGGCAATCTCAGCGTCTAGGTACTGATTTAATTCTTGAGAGAAACTTCCCCAGGCTGCATTGAGTCCCACTTTAGCGAGGGACGGCGCCAGCTTCAACGCCACATCATTCGGCTCTGTTTTGGGAAACTGTTGGGCAAATGCTGCTAAATCCTGCTCGATTTCTTTTTCCTGCACAGAGGCGATATAGTTGCCACCCACAATCCAGACTGCAAGCATTCCCGCCAACCCAACAGCCGAACCACCCAGAAATTTGAGGCACTTTTTCCGTCTGAACGATGGGTCTTGAATGCCCATAAACTCCTCCTTCGCGCGATCGCACCTGAATATGAGCGCCAGAATCAATTTAAACCATTGTCTTCTCAAATTGCCCGTTCTCGATACTTTTAAAAATTAAATATTGTTAAGACGAATTGGATCAATTGGCGAGATTCATTTGGCGATCGCCCGTAGGTAATTTTGAAGTATTTGGTATTGAGTATTGCGATTGCTAGCAACCTCAACTCATTGCCTCAATTTTTCACCACTACATCAGATCGAGCTGATAATTTTAATCCCTAGGAGGAAACACTAGATATTTGTTTTTTATTGACTGCAAAAATTGCAATTGTATCACAATATGATTACCCCTATCTGCTTGTTATGGAAATAGATCGTGTACCATTTCTGAATCGCCTCCGGCGCACCATGTCCTCTGCGGAAGCTTGGGGGTTTAGTGTGGTTGGATATCTGATGTGGTTTACCTTAGCGCCGTCGATGCAAGCAGAAATTGGCTCCGCATCGCTGTTGGTTTGGATTCCTGGTGTTATCGTCGGAATTCTGTTTAACCTTCAAGTTCAGAGTTTGGGTGAGAAATATCCAGATGTATCTGGAGGAACACCAAATTACATCACGCGATTGCTCCATCGTTACCCTGCCCTTTCCCGCTACTTGGGGATTGCCTACTACTTGGGATGGGTTTCGTTTCCGCCCATTAATGCGATCGTCATCACAGATTTGATCCAATTCCATTTAGAACCGATGGGGCTGAATATTCCAGAAAAAGTGTTTGAGATCGGTTTTACTGCGATCGCTTACTTTTTAGCATTCAGTGGCACCCGCGCCGTCGCCATTCTGCACCTCTTTTTTGTCTTTCCTTCGATCGGCTTTTTACTCCTCTTCTGCGTTCAGGGTTTAGGCTGGCTTGCCTTTTCGCCCCAAAGCCCCGGACTCTTGCCCAGCAGCATTGATGCCATCAGTGTCCAGGACTGGCTGAAATGGTACTTGTTTGCCGCTTATAGCTTCTATGGCTGCGACACAGCTTCATCCTTTGTAGCAGACAGTCTCCACCCAAAAGACACCCTCAAGGCCCTGTCTTGGGTTGCCTGGTTCATGCCTCTGGTGTTTGTGGGTGGCACTTTAGTGTTGGTGCAGTTGGCAACCGCTGCGGGTTTAGAAGGCAATTTGTACGGCAAATTCTTGGTGGCTGCCAAGCCTTTCTGGGGAGACGCTGCCCCTGTCATAGTCACATTGCTGGTTGCGGCTAGCTGTTTGTTGGGCTCTGCGACTAGCGTTTGCAATACGCCCCGCATCCTTTTTCAACTCGCGCAGGATGGGCTGTTGTCTCCAGTGTTTGGCGCAGTGTCCCGTCGGGGTGCCCTAGAACCCGCGCTGCTGCTAACCTTTATCTGTAGTTTAGGATTTTTAGTATGGGGCAACACCACTCGAATTATCGTGGTGTCAGGGGTGAGTTTTTTCATTTCTATCATGGGGTTGCACTTAGGGCTGTGGATGCAGCGCAACGATCCAGTAGTGCGTTGGGGGCGACTATCCTTAGCATTACTGGTGGTGGAGTTCATTTCCCTGGTGGTGGGTGGTGTTGCCTGGGGATGGATGGATTTTGCTCTCGGGTTGCTGTTGCCGTTAGCACTGATCGTGATCGACGCTGCAATTCGGCGGATTCCTTGGACACCTTTGCACTTACCGTGGTGGGATCGACTCCATGCCAAGCCACTAAACCATCCTGAAAACCAAGATTTTGTAGTGCTTCAGATCGGAGTTTTGATTACGCTGATTTGTAGTGCAGCGACAATCAGTTGGCTGATCAGATCTTGGCTGCGGGTAGAAGTCGGAACCAACAATCCCTATCTGATGATTATTGTGTTGATGACGTTGGCATTTGTGGGAGTAGCGATTGCTTGCTGGACAACTCTGCCCCAGGTTGCTGCGATCGAAGAATTAGCTATTTCCTCAACCGCGCAAGCTAAAGAACTGGAGAGGACCCTAAACGAACTGAAAAAAGCCCAGATGCAAGTTATCCAAAGCGAAAAAATGTCTAGCTTGGGACAGTTGGTTGCGGGAATTGCCCATGAAATCAATAACCCGGTCAACTTCATCCACGGTAATCTCACCCACCTGGACGAATATACCCAAAATCTGCTGCAGATGATAGAACTCTATCAACAGCGCCATCCCAGCAACGATCCAGACGTGCAAGCAATGGCAGAGGAAATCGAGTTGGAATTCCTCACTGAAGATATCCCAAAGATAATTTCATCTCTAAGGGTAGGGACCGAGCGAATTCGCGGTATTGTCCTCTCGTTGCGAAACTTTTCTCGTATGGATGAAGCAGACTTCAAAGATGTTGATATTCATGAGGGAATTGAAAGTACATTGCTGATTTTGCAACACCGACTCAAAGATAAACCAGAGTGTCCAGGCGTGGTAACGATCAAAGACTATGGCACATTGCCGAAGGTGGAATGTTTCCCCGGACAACTCAATCAGGTATTCATGAATATTTTGGTTAATGCTCTGGATGCCCTAGAAGAGATGAATAGCAAACGCTCCTATCAGGAGCTTAAAGACACCCCGAACCAGATTACGATTCGGACTTCTGCGATTGACCATCAATGGGTGGAGGTTGCGATCGCTGACAACGGAATCGGTATGCCAGACCGAGTGAAGCAGCGCATTTTTGACCCGTTTTTCACGACCAAACCCATCGGTAAAGGTACGGGTTTGGGGATGTCGATTAGTTATCAAATCATTACTGAAAAACATCGCGGTAAAATCAAGTGTTTTTCTACACCTGGCTCAGGTACTGAGTTTGTGATTCAGATCCCCATTCGGCAACAGACAATTTCAGCATTCCCGATCGCTGCTGAATCTTAACCACTTCGCGTTCAGTGCAGCCCTCAAACAATCTGAGACGGTACAATAATCAATCAGGGTGTCAATTACCGCCAACTGCTCGATCTGAAGCCGTAAGAATCTTAGAAGTGCGATCGCCCCATCAAAAATCGCAATCTTCGCAGAACAAAAACGCTAGAAACCCCAAGAGCGATCCTCTTCGAGGGCTTCGCTAACGCCCAGAATTGAAGGGCGATCGCTCTACTGGCAATTTTAAAGTATTGGGTATTGCGATCGCGATCTAACGACTTGGTTCAGTGGCAGACCGCCCTGCAAGACCCCAAACACACACGCAGAAACAGGGTGGGCTTTCCGCTGCACCCTCATTGTTCGGCGACTGTTGATAACTTCTAGCTCATTTGAGCGAGGTTAATCAATTGTGCCAAAGTGGATAAGTGCTGCACTGTTGCAAAGAAGGGAGTAAAGATTGCATCTTGCGTCATTTCTAAATCTCAAGCTTGCTCATTCTGATGGTTGGTGGGTGATAAAATGCGCGATGTGCTGTGTACAAGGGTTGAAGAAACATAGAGGAGCGAAAATCCAATCAGAGGATGGAACACCTCTAGATGGAGAGGCGTTTTGAGATGAATGCTGACAAATTGCAGCCCAAGCAGCACAGGTAGAGTGGCAGCGAGATGTCGTATTTTGCGTGAGAATGGGGCGAGCGATGACCATCCCCATAATATTAATGACAATCCACAATAGCCTCGCACTAGCCAAACATGAATATTCCACCAGGAAGGGTCATTGAAGTAGGCAACTCCAACTGTTAATAACTGAGCAATCAAGCAGAGGTTAAAGACGATTGAAGTTGTATAAAAACCTATCTGTACCCAATTTCTGGGAGTACGATCGCGATCGATTTCCGAAGTTGTGGTCATGTCAAACTTCCTGTTTTGCTACTTCTAAACTCGATATCCCCTGCAAAAATAAGATTGCCTTATCGACCAACTCAGCCCCCGCTTTTTCTGGCGAACCGACATCAAATGGCGGGGCGGGATTGTACTCCAGTAATAGTTGAATAATCTTGGCTACTTCCTCACCACAAAGGATGCTAGCGATCGTCAGGGCAAAATCGATACCTGCTGTCACGCCTCCACCAGTAATACGATTGCGATCGATTACTATGCGCTCTGTGCCAACCTCAACGCCCAACTTTGCGAGTTGTTGGCGCATTGCCCAGTGAGTCGCCGCTCGATAGCCGAACAGCAGTCCGGTTTTCGCCAGAAATACCGATCCACCGCAGACAGAAGTGATAAATTTGGCGGTGCTGCCTTGTTTGCGAAGAAATGCTAGTATCTCTGGATCGTCTTCTACTGCCCCTTGCTCCAAGCCGCCGCCAATACAGATAACGTCCAAGCGCGGGCAATTTTCAAAGGTGGTATCAGGCAAAACCATCATGCCGTCATCGGTTTTAATCGGATCTAGCGTTTTCCAGATCCGATGAATCTGGACACCTGGCAACGCACTAAAAACTTGCTGGGGTCCCACCATATCCAGCGATGCCATGCCAGGATAAAATACCAAACCAATGATATGCTTTTGTGAGTCAGTCATGAATTCATCTCCTTGGGGCGATTGCGATTAAATCTGTCCTTATAATAAAAGTAGCAACCGACTTCGCCTAGTCCTCGATCGGGTACTCTTTTTGACACCATGACTATGAAAAGTCCCTTGCAGCTTTTATTTGAAGCGATCGACCAGGTAAAGGACGAACAAGATTTGCGATCGCAAGTCGTGCCCAAAATCGGTGAGTATTTTGCAGCTAAAAGATCGGGAATCTTTTTCTTCGATCAACTGCCCTTGGTAGATAGTAATCTTCAGAAAATACTGAAAGTTGGGCTATCGATCGAACACAATCCTGTTGTGCGTTATTTAGCGGAACGTCACGCTCCTGTCCATGAAGCATTGGTGGCATCTCCCAAGGTTTGGACAATAATTTGTCCCCGACCCGATCATTGGCACGTGATGGCGGGACCGATTGTCAGTCGCGGTCAATTAATGGGTGTAGTGGGTTGTACGCGCGATCGGTCAATGCCGGCCTTCGATACAGAAAATCTAGCGGATTTGAGTGCGATTTGTTTGCACTTGTCTGTTTGGGCGGCAACAGTGCGGGAAGCGAAGCTATCCCGTAGGGAATCGCAACACCAACCTTTCAAGACCTCACGCCTAACGCCTCGTGAATTGCAAATTGCCGAATTGGTTGCTTTGGGGCGAACCAACGCAGAAATCGGGAGGGAACTTTGGATTACTGAGAATTCAGTGAAGCAAGCTTTGAAGCGAATGTTCCGTAAGCTTGAGGTTTCGTCTCGTGCAGAAATGGTTGCACAGCTTTCCGCGACAAAACACCATTTGCCAAGCGTAAAAATGTCTCCATCCAACTTGATGCAGAACATCCACCAATAAACTTAACGCTAGAAACCCCAAGAGCGATCCTCTTCGAGGGCTTCGCTAACGCACTTAATTGAAGAGCGATCGCTCTACTGATAATTTTGAAGTATGGGGTATTGCGATCGAGTGTTGGAAACTACAATTCATCAAATGAATGATTAGATATTACTTTGTAGTTTGGGGCAACAATTGATTTAGTGCACCACACAAGTATCCCTTTACCGTGTCTTTACTTGCACCCACCCCACTGGGAAGGGTAAAGATCATCTCAACATTTAATAGATTGCCGTCCATTGAGGCAAATACATCAATTGGCAAAGCACGCTGAAATGCTGTGGCGGGATTTTCGGCTTTCATTACACCTAAGTTCAGATCCGTGCTGAGAGTCTTGATGCCTTCGCGAGGCAAAATGGGTCCTAATTGGGAAAATGCTCTCTCTATCGATAACCCCTCAACCTGAACACGTGCAGAAAAGGCGGCACCATTCAAAAAGTCCCCCTTTTTTTGAAAGCTTTCCTCGCAGGTTGTGGCAACAGCGGGGGTGGCTAAACATATGAGAGGGGTGCATCTCACTTTTGCAAATACATCAAGCGGAAAGTTGACCATTGAGATAAGCACAGCGCAGAGAAAGGATAGAGGAAACACTCTCGATATTCCACTGCGCTCCCGATAGTTTCACTCTCAGTCCAATTCGTTTAATCGTTGATTCCACTGTTCCATAACCGATAGAACTTAAAGATTCTTCTTTATAGTATCGGTAGTTAACTATTCGGTTGCGATGGAACTCTAAATAATTGCAAAAGGTTTTAAATCCTTTTCTTTTCAACTCTTTAAATAAATTGATAACTTCATTGACTTGACCTGACCACAACAGATTTTCTGCTTGCTTTAATCGTTTCAGTGAACCCCCCGCTTTATAGAGATTTTCTTTCAGATGATACCAATCTAAGATTTCTTGTCTTTGTTCAGGGCCTCCTATTTCTTGAAAGAGGTTCCAAATTCCGGGATCCCCATCTCCTATACAATATATAGGATGCAGCAATTTTTGGCTGTTACTCCAATCAATAAAATCTTGATTGTTTTGAAAAAATGCTCCGCAATAAACATTATCTAAACACAGGGCTTTATAATCTTTCCAATAACAGGGTTCACCCTTTTTTTCGTTACGTAGCCTAACTTTTCCTCCATCTAATGTGATTTCTTGAACTCCTTGTTTAGATGTAGGTAATTCAAAATCTTGGATCTTTACCATTCTTTGCAATGTACTATGAGCGACTCGGATTGCTGTGAATGTTTCTAAATCTTTTTCTCCTTTTTGATAAGACTCGTTGGCCCTGATTATCAGAGCACACTTTTCCATCATTGGACTGACTTGACTATAAGGCTTTAACCCGAAATATTCCGCCTGATTGTCTGTCATATTCAGCAACCCGATTAATGATTTTACGGTGCGGCGTCTTCCGGTTTTAATTCCTGATCTTGTTTAAAAAAAAAGGTAGCTAGTTCGGACCCTACTTCTTCTAACATTTTCTGACGTAGAGATTTTTCGATACTTTCAAAACTTGAGAGTTCCGTTGGCTCTGTATTTCTGTAAAGAATTTTGGCTGCCCCTTTTAAGTATGCTTTTAGCTGCTGTTTATCTTCGGGTGTCATTTTCGCCTCATCGTTTTTTTTACGGTTTTACTAGCTTTTTCATTTTAGCTATTTTTTCAGGGATTTGCAAAACTGAGATGCACCCTATGAGAGCTAGAGTCAAGACAAGCGATCGCATATTAGCTTAGTTATAAAAATGAAACGAAACAATCATCAAGATTATGATGATCCCTTATAGGGTTGTTTGGCAAGTGATGCAAATACCTTCGATGGTTTTTAGCATGAGTTGCAGTCCGGTTAGCATTCGCTGCTATCCTAGCAACTCTAGAAACTAGAATAATTAAGGGTAAATACTAAAAGAGCGCTCGTACTTAAGTGAACCTCGTAGTGAATAGAAGGTCGATTTAATGCTCGATTCTCATCTTCCAACCACATTTTACTCGCTTCACGTAAGTTCGCTTGTATGTGGTCTAAAGTTTCTCCTTGAGAATGCGCTCTCTTAGAAACCGGGAACATAGATTACATATAAATCAGGGTAAGAGTCTTTCGGAACCACCGCAGTCAACGTTCTTATGAATTCCAACTCTAACAGCTTGACTTTCAAGCAAAATCCAATAAAATTAAGTTTAGCCTATCTATCACCTACCATACGTGAAATTACTTAGAGAGACGCTCAATGACACTACCTACAGATGCAGCAAGTTTATATCCAATAGGGATACCCAAGAGTCTAGCATTTGGATGTTTCGCACTCAGGTAATCAGCAGCGTGTAAACCATTTTCATCAACTTTAGAGTCGCCTGTTTCTATATCAAGGATGACCATCTTGCCAATATTATCTTCTAACTCAATTTTTGGGGGTATGCTGCTCTCATACAAATGTTTCGCACGACGCGAACACTAGCGCTCGGTCGCAGTGCTGCAAATATGTGGTAGTAGGATGTATAATAGTAAGTTGGAATAATTCATGCTGAAACAGGTAAGCTACTGGGATGTAAAAAACCTGAGTTCTGAAAACTTTAAGCATCTGTGCGAAGTACAGCGAGAGACGTTTAAACAGATGATTGAGTTAGTGCGATCGGATAATTTAGGTGAATGCGCCTTCTTACTTGTCCAACTCCAGCAGAAGTATTATAGATAAATATCCGACCCTGATGCACTTTAGCATTGAATGAGCGGATAAAATATTGCCACTTGCTAATAAGCTGATTCCCTGCTCGTTTAATTTTTCCCAACAGGCGATCGAACATCGCCGTCTCCGATTTCCCTCTATCAATTCTAGGCCAGAATAATCGTACTCATGGAAAAAACGAATATGAAAACCACGCTGCCCGGTTACAAACTATTATCGTTGCCGCTTCATGAAGGTGTCAATACAGTTATTTATCGGGGGGTTCGGGAGTCGGAGCAAACTCAGGTTATAGTAAAAACCCTCAAAGCCGAGTATCCCACAATAGAAGAAATCGCGCGGTTGAGACATGAATATAAAATCCTCAAAACTCTTGACATGGCAGGGATTGTCAAAGCTCACTCTTTACAAAAGCATAATAACGGTCTGGCGCTGATATTAGAAGATTTTGGGGGAAAATCTCTGAAAAACCTAATCGCAGCTAAACACCTTGAAATAAGCGAATTTCTAAGTCTGGCAATTCATTTGGCAGAGACCCTAGCTCAACTGCATGAAAATAAGATTATCCATAAAGATATTAAACCGCAGAATATCATTATCAATTCCAAAACAGATAAAATTAAAATCATAGATTTTAGCATTTCCACGTACCTAGAGCGAGAAAACCAGAGCCTCAGCAATCCCAACTTGCTAGAAGGCACCCCCGCCTATATGTCTCCAGAGCAAACCGGGCGGATGAATCGCTCAATTGACTACCGGACCGACTTTTACTCATTAGGTGTTACCTTTTATGAAATTCTGACTGGGAAGCTGCCGCATCAAGCCACCGACCTCTTGGAATTAATTCACTGCCATATCGCTAAAAGACCAGTGCCACCCCATGAGCATATCGGTGAGATTCCCGAAGCGATTTCTGACATCGTAATGAAATTATTAGCCAAAACCGCTGAAGACAGATACCAAAGCGCCCTGGGGCTAAAAGCTGACCTAGAAATGTGCCGTCATCAACTGCAAACGCATGCGAAAATTGGCAACTTTCCCATTGGTAAGAGGGATAAATTTGGACAATTTCTTATCCCGCAAAAACTATATGGCCGCGAGCAAGAAGTAGCCACTTTGATGGAAGCCTTTGAGCGAGTCTCCGGCGGAAACAGCGAAATGATGCTAGTGAGCGGTTACTCAGGAATTGGCAAATCTTCCTTAGTGAATGAAGTTCAAAAACCCATTCTCCGGCAGCGCGGCTATTTTATATCCGGTAAATTTGACCAATTAAAGCGAAATATTCCTTATGCTTCATTGATTCAAGCTTTCGCAGGCTTGATGCGACATCTGTTAACCGAAAGTTCGGAAAAACTAGCGATTTGGAAACAGCAACTTTTAGAAGCATTAGGCTCCAATGGTCAAGTTATAGTAGATGTCATTCCCGAAGTCGAATTGATTGTCGGCCCTCAAATAGCTGTTCCGCAATTAGGGCCATCTGAATCCGAGAATCGCTTTAATCGCGTGTTTAAAGAATTCATTCATGTATTTACTAAACCCTCACACCCCCTCGTCGTCTTTTTGGATGACTTACAGTGGGCAGATTCGGCATCGCTCAAGTTGATTCATCTGCTTATTTGTGACCCTGACAGCCAATATTTACTGCTGATGGGAGCCTATCGAGATAATGAAGTTAGTCCGACGCATCCGTTGATGCTGACGTTGGAGGAGATTCAAAAGAATGGGGCGGTTGTAAATAATATCACCCTCCGTCCTTTGGATATTGGCAACGTCAGCTTGCTGGTAGCGGATACCCTGAATGAGTCTTCCGCTCGGAGAAACCGGATTTCTGAATTGTCCGAGCTACTTTTCAATAAAACTCAGGGGAATCCTTTCTTCTTGACTCAGATGTTCGCTACTCTGCATCAAGAAAAGCTATTGACCTTTGAATTCAGTGCTGGGTGCTGGCATTGGTCATTGAACCAAATTCAAGCAGTAGGCATCACGGATTATAATGTCGTCGAACTGATTGCCAGAAATATTCAAAAACTCCCGGAGGAGACGCAGGAGGTCTTAAAATTAGCCGCCTGTATTGGAGACAAGTTTAATTTAGACGTTTTGGCTATTGTCAATGAAAAATCTCAGTCGGAAACGGCAACTGATTTGTGGGAAGCGCTTCAGGCTGGCTTGGTTTTGCCCCTGAGCGAAGCCTACAAAATCCCTCTCGTTTTTACCTCCGATGAAATGAGCAGGGAAGGAAATGAGACAATAGCTCCAGATTCTCCTCTGCTATCATGCTCACCTGGTCCTTTGCCTTACAGCCATCACGCGCCTATCGCTTACAAATTTCTCCATGACCGGGTGCAGCAAGCGGCGTATTCTCTTATTCCCGAATCTCAGAAACAACAGACCCACCTAAAAATTGGTGAACTGCTACTGCAGCATACTCCAGCAGACGAGATTGAAGAAAATATTTTTGAGATTGTCAATCAGTTAAATGTTGGGGCTGACTTCATCACCGATCAGCCCAAAAAAGATCGTCTAGCCCGATTAAATTTAATAGCTGGTCGAAAAGCCAAAGCAGCGTCAGCTTATGAAGCTGCTGTCACGCAACTAAGAGTAGGGTTAGAACTGTTGGCAGAAAACAGTTGGCAGAGTAACTACGATCTGACACTAGCACTCTATGTAGAAGCGGTGGAAGCAGAATATATTAATACCAATTACGAAAAGTCAGCAATTCTTGCTGAAGTTGTTCTGCAACAAGCTAGCACTCTGCTCGAAAAAGTGAAAGTATACGAGCTACAAATCCAGTATTATATGGCCCAAAATCAGATGTTAAAAGCCATTAATACTGGGCTGCAAGTGCTCGATATGCTGGGTGTTTCTTTGTCAAATGACGAGGGTAACGGGGATTTTCTGGTTGAGTTGCCAGATATCGCAGACTTAGACAATATCCCAGAGATGACAGACCCTTACAAAATAGCGGCTTTAAGTATACTGACTTCTCTTATTTCTCCTGTTGTTACTGCTAATCCCGCAATTTTGACCCCACTTGCAGTGACTTTGGTTAAAATCTGCATGGAGTATGGTCATTCGCCTTTTGCTGCTTTTGCGTATGCTTTTTATAGTGTAATATTGTGCTCGGTAATAGGGGATATAGATGCCGCATATCAGTCGGGTAACTTGGGATTAACGTTGTTGAATAAATTTAATGCTAACTCGCTTAAATGTAAAGTTAATCAATTATTTTATGGCTTGGTTATACACTGGAAAGAGCCAGCTCAAAAAGCTTTAGTCCCCTTACTGTCAGCGTTTCAAAGTGGAGTGGAAACTGGAGATATAGAATATGCCGGTTATTGTGTTACTGTCTATTGTGCGAGCATATTTTTAACGGGCGAACGATTAGACATTGTAGAAGAGGAACAAGAGCAATATCTTGATTTAGCGCTCAAACTAAAACAAGATTATTCTATCTATTACATCCAGATATTTCACCAATTGACGCTAAATCTTCAAAATGAATCTGAGACCCAATGTCAGTTGGCAGGCAAAAGTTTTAATGAAACACAAATGTTGCCTGTTTTTATTGAAACTAACAATAGAATTTTGCTGTTTATAACTTATCTAGCCAAGACAATTCTATTATATCTATTTAAAGAACCAAAGAATGCCGTTGCCAATGCCAGTTTAGCCGCCGAACACGCCGTCAGCGTGATGGGAATGGTAGTTTCTGCTCCTCACAACTTCTATTATTCCCTCGCTCTACTCGCTGTTTATCCTCAAGCTTCAGACGCCGAACAACAGCAATACATCAGCTTAGTTGAAGCTAATCAAGAAAAAATGCAGAAATGGGCATTTCATGCCCCGTCTAACTTCCAGCATAAGTACGAATTAGTGGAGGCGGAGAAAGCGCGGGTATTGGGTAAAATTGGCAAAGCGATGGAGTATTATGACGCTAGCATTCAAGGAGCCAGAGAACAGGGATACATTCAGGAAGAAGCCCTAGCTAATGAACGGGCTGCGGAGTTTTATTTTTCTCGCGGGCGGGAGAAGATAGCGGAGATTTATTTGACGGATGCTTACTATGGCTATGTTCGCTGGGGAGCGAAAGCAAAAGTGCAGGATTTATCAGAAGAATATCCTGAATTCTTCTCGCGAATACTGACTAAAGAAGCCGCCAGCTTCGACGTATCGCGGACGACGTGTTCGACGACTACGGGGAGTTTTGCAGCACTGGATTTCGCCTCTGTGATGAAATCTTCTCAAGCTATTTCTGGCGAAATTGTTCTGGAAAGTCTGCTTTCTAAGTTATTGAAAATTGCGATTGAGAATGCTGGGGCTGAAAAAAGCTACTTAATTTTAGAAAAAGATGGTCAACTGGTAGTAGAAGGGACGGCAAGCATAGATAATGATGAGGTAATAGTGCTGCAATCCACACCGATAGAAATGAGTCAAAAACTGCCGTTTTCTATCCTAAATTATGTGGCTAGAACTCAGAAAAATGTGGTTTTAAATGATGCGATCCAGGAGGGAATTTTTACAAGGGATAGCTATATCGTCCGCGCCCAACCGAAGTCTGTTTTATGTATGCCTGTTGTCCATAAAGGAAAGCTTATTGGTCTGCTTTACTTGGAAAATAATCTGACAAGGAGTGCGTTTACTCCCGATCGTCTGGAAGTTTTAACCGTGCTCTGTTCTCAAGCGGCAATTTCCCTGGAAAATGCCCGACTCTATGCCAATTTGTCTGAGGCGACTGACAACCTGAAACAAGCCAATGAGCAATTAGAAGATTACAGCCGGACTTTAGAACATAAGGTGGAAGAGAGGACGCAGGAATTAAAGGAAAAAAATCTGCTTCTGAGTCAGGAAATTCGCGATCGCGTTCAGATAGAGCAAGCTCTGCGACTATCGGAAGCGCAATTAAAAAAACAAGCCGAACAACTAGAGCTTTCTTTCCAAGAACTCAAGCGCACCCAGACCCAGCTAATTCAGACTGAGAAAATGTCCTCCCTCGGACAGATGGTGGCAGGGGTTGCCCACGAAATCAATAACCCGATTAACTTCATATATGGCAACCTAACTCACGTCAGGACTTACTGTGAAGACATACTAGGACTGGTGAAACTCTATCAAGAACAATACCCCTATCCCACAGCAGCGATTGTTGAGGATATTGAGGCAATCGAATTAGATTTCTTGATGGAAGACTTACCCAAAGTGCTGGATTCGATGAAGGTGGGGGCAGACCGAATTCGCGAAATTGTCCTCTCCCTGCGAAACTTCTCGCGACTGGATGAAGCGGAAATGAAAGAGGTCGATATCCATGAGGGCATCGATAACACCCTATTGATTTTGCAGCACCGACTGCAAGCCAAATTAGACCAGCCTGCTATTCAAATAATTAAAGAGTACGGCCCGCTGCCGCTGGTGGAGTGCTATGCGGGCCAACTGAACCAGGTGTTTGTAAATTTACTGGCGAATGCGATTGACACTCTTCATGACCAAAGGGGGGCGCGCACGATCGCAATTCGCACCTCAGTGGGGTATGGGCAAGAAGAAAAATCCCCGATTTCCAATCCCCCCCTTGCGAAAAGCTCTACATCTTCTTCGGCTGAGGTGGATTCCTCCAAGCTCGGCGCGACCCGCAAAGCTCCCCAATTTGTTGTGATTCGCATTTGCGACAATGGCCCCGGTATGACAGAGGAAGTGAACCGGCGGCTGTTCGACCCGTTCTTCACGACGAAACCCGTAGGGAAGGGCACGGGTCTGGGGCTGTCAATCAGCTACCAGATTGTGGTAGAAAAACACCGGGGACAGTTGAACTGTGTTTCTCATCCCGGTCAGGGAGCAGAGTTCATCATTCAGATTCCTATTAGACACGACTCTCAAAAATTGGCTTTGCAAAGCCAAACCTGATGAGTAGTTGTTATTGCTATTTCCTGTAGTCCTAAACAGACAATGAGCAGTTCTAGTGATGAATAGAAATCTTGAAAAAGTCTGGGCGCAATTCCTTCTCATCGCCTCTAATTCTATTCATATTTATGAATATTTTAAACGGGAGTAAGTTCATAATTATAAATTATAGCTATCAGTTACACTGTAAATATGATACCTCACTTACTCCGGGCGATCGCCCTTAACATAGAGCGCACTCTCCGTATAACAACAATAAGGCTAGAAACTAAAAGAGCGATCGCAATACCGAATGGAAGGGCGATCGACCAAATGGTAATTTTAAAGTATTGGGTATTGCGATCGCTCTTCGGCGGGACTCGGTTCTGAGGCTTCCAGAAAACTTTGCAATCTGACACTGGGTTTTGGTCAGTCCACTTCACGAGATTTTTCAGCGGCTGTTGATAACTACACTTCTAGCGAGCGTGGTGTTCGCCTAGCATACCAGGCATGAATCAGAAGGGTCTGTAAGAACAATACGGGTGTATCAAAGCCGCTGGAGGCAATTATTGATTCGACTTCAATTGGCGGTAGCACAGCAGTATTTCGACCATAAGAATCACGAAACTTTTCAATCTCCTCAGCAGGCACTTCGGAATACCTCAGCATTCGCACCCAAACCTCGGAAAGGCTTTGGTACGCTGAAGTAGACATATCGGAAGCTAGATCCGCACTGACCAAATATCCGTTAGGGCAAAGTCGTGAAGCAATTTGACTAAAAAAGTTGCGCCGCTCATCTTGTTGCATAAAGAAGTGAGAAACCAGAAGGCAAGTCGCCGCATCGAAAGAGTGCGATGCGGGCAGTGAATCGAGATAGCCTTCGTGAAAAGTGCAACGTGAGGCGATACCACACTCTTCGGCGCGTTGGCGACAGATGTCAAGCATCGGTGCCGCAGGCTCTACCGCAGTAAACTGCCACTGTGGAAACGCTTGAGCCAGATAAATCAATTCCAAGCCTGTTCCCGCACCGACACACAGAATCCAATACGGTTCAGTTAAGAGCTATGCAGTGCTTAAAACAATAAATACAGGAGGATTCATTATTATTCCAGTACCT
>NZ_JAUBQB010000069.1:0-37849 GCF_036701035.1 Microcoleus sp. Pol7_B2
TTCATAAATTTTAACTATTTTCTCACGCAACTCAATCGAATAAGGTTTCATTTTTTTCGCTTATGTACTAAATAAACCGTATCATATATACATGGAATCTGCTGTATATACGGGTTTCCTTTGCGAAAGGAGGTTCGTGCTCTATTAAGCGGTGATTTCTGGAATCAATGACGAGTACCGGGGGTGAAGAGTCATAATCAATTATTGAATGTGGTGCACGATCACACAATCATTCTCGCTATTAATTGTGACTCGACCTGATGGGTGAAACCATCAGGTCGAGTCAACAGTCTCTTTCAACCGCCGAGTAATCAATGAGATAACTTCTACTTGAAATCTCCTAAAGACCTGCCGCACAAACAGCCGCTCCAATTAACCCTACATGGGGATTCAAAACAAGACGAACAGGCATCATTTCTAACAGCGAATCCATCCGGCCTTTGTGGGTAAAAGCCCGCATAAAACCTCCCTCTTGAATCAGCGGCAAAATTTTAGCAGCGATGCCGCCGGCTATGTACAAACCGCCGTAAGGTAACAGTGTCAGAGCCAGATTTCCGGCCACTGCACCGTAGGCTTCTACAAACATTTGCATTGTTTGTTCCGAAAGCCGATCGCACTTTTTGAGTGCCGCCTGTGCAATTGTCGCTCCCGGATCGACAGTCTTTTCAGTTTTCCCGATTTCTGACTCCCATTTTTTGATAACTTCCCCTATCTCCGGCGATTCAGGAGCAAACTTTTTATCCCGCAAAAACTGGTAAATTGAAACAATCCCTTGTCCCGAAACGACACGCTCGATCGATATTCGGGAAATGTCGTGTTTTGCTAACAAATATTTCAGCAATTGAAACTCCAACTCCGAACGAGGAGCAAAGTCACCGTGTCCCCCTTCCGAAGAAAAAACCCTGATGCCATTTGCTTCGGGAATTCCATAACAATTTCCTAAACCTGTACCCGCACCAATCACAGCAATTGGATCGTGTTCGCGAGGTTTTCCGACTTGCAAAGTGTGCAAATCTCGATCGTCCAAAGCCCACACGCCGTAGCCAACCGCGACAAAATCATTAATTAAACTAACGTGTGATATTCCTAATTCCTGTTCCAGACGCTTCGCATCCAGCATCCAAGGCAAATTAGTCAGTTTTGCAGTGTTGTTAACCACCGGGCCTGCGATCGCAAAACAAGCTTTTTCAGGCAATGGCGTCAAATCCAATTTCGTAGCAGCTTCCCTCAAAAACTGCTGCACCATCGGCACTAAATCGGGAAACTCCGCGCTCGGATAGCGAAACTCGTAAAGAGCGTTCATTTCACCGTTAACAGTCCTTTCCACTAACCGCAAAATTGTCTTAGTTCCGCCAATATCGCCCGCTAATAATAATGCCATAAATCTCCTATTTTATTAGTAGTTGTCTTGATTTCGTTGCCGAACAACCCACCTAGTTTATAACAATTACAGGCAGATTGGTGAACTCTTTTTTTTTACGAACCGCAGAGGTACTCTTGACGCAGAGAAAGAGAACACACAGAGAAAGAGAGATTCTCTTGAGGGCTTGAATTTGCGATATTACCAAATGATTGATAACACTACTAATTTAAACACCCACAGTATTAATTGCCAACCAAGCCCGCAGCACCTCAGCCACAGTCCAAGCTTGAGCCGTGCAGCCCCGAGGCGAGTGAGGGGCGTCGCCCTCAAAAATTTCGCCCAGACTGCCAACTCCGCCGCCCCTTATATGATGTGCCATCGGTTCCAGGAATTCGCGAGCTTGTGCTGGGTTTTTGTATACGTGTAAGTGCGCCAAGACAAACGGGCCAATCAGCCAGCCCCAAACTGTGCCCTGGTGGTAGGCGCTGTCGCGCTGCAATTGGTCGCCTCCGTATGCGCCGCGATATTGCGGGTGCTGCGGCGAGAGGCTGCGGAGGCCGACAGAAGTCAGAAGCTGTTGAGCGCAGGCGTCCACCACGCCGCGCTGCTGGATGGGCGTCAGTAACGGTGTATAGCGGGTTTCCTGGCGGATCGCCGCCGACAAGGAGTTGGCGGAGTGAGGAGGAATCGAGTCTAGGGGCAAGGATACGGCGAATATTTGGTTGGGTCGCAGCGAACTATCGTGTCCGTCTGGGCCGTCTAGAACGTCGTAACAGTAACCGGTTGAGGCGTTCCAGAAGCGAGGGAATCCGGCGGCTGTTCGATCGCCCAATTGCTGGTATTCATTGTGAGGCTTGCCCAGTTTTCGAGCAAAACTTGCCATAGCTTGTATAGCATTGTACCAAAGCGCGCTGAGTTCGATCGGCTTACCAATCCGGGGTGTCACCACCCAATCGCCGATTTTCGCATCCATCCAAGTCAGTTGCACGCCGGTTTCGCCCGCGTAGACTAAACCGTCATCGGGATCGACGCGGATGTTATACCGAGTACCCTGCAAGTGCCAGTCAACAATCTCACATAACACCGGCCAGAGTTCGGTCAAAAGTTCGTCGTCTCCCGTGGCATCTATATAAGCGCGAATTGCCTCAAAGTACCAGAGCGTGGCGTCTGCGGTGTTGTATTCCGGTTCGCCGCCCGCATCCGGGAAGCGGTTCGGCAGCATCCCCCGATCAACATACCGCGCAAATGTCCGCAAAATCGATCGCGCAATTTCCGATCGCCCGGTACAGATTGTGAGACCGGGTAGGGCGATCGTCGTATCGCGCCCCCAGTCGCTGAACCAGGGATATCCGGCGATGATCGTTTTGCCGTCGGGTTCCTCCGGTAGCGGGCGGCTGACGATAAATTGGTCGGCGGCGAGCACTAAGTGATCGATCCAGTCGGGAGATTCGCTCACTTTTGACCAGTTGTGCAGCAGTTGTCGGTCATAAGTGTGGCGCACTTCTAAAGCTGTACCGCCGTTGAGTTCGGGATTTTTCTCGGTGCTGGCTATCAATGTGAGAGAATTTCCCGGTGCGATCGTCATGTGAAAAGTCGCCGCGTGCAAGTGATCCTCGCTGCAGTCCAATCCGCGGCGCTTTTCGGCTGCTAGGTCCAATCCGTAATGCCAATTGTATAAAGCCGCAGAAACTCGAAAGTTGGCCTCTGGTGCGGCATCTGTCAGCAAATACAGGGGTGCAGCCTTGGGAAATGCAGTCACGCAAACCCCGCGTTCCAAGGTTTCTAGGCTCATCTGCCAGTCGCCGGCGCTCGTCGTGTGGTGGTAGTCGCGGTAGTTGACTAGGGCTTTGACAGCGAGGGCGATCGGTTGTGAGGCGCGGTGCAAGCGGTATTGAATATATGTTGTGTTAGCACCTTGCTGCATCCAAATCCGCTTTTCCAGGATAGCGTCGGCGAGAGCAAACCTCCAAACAGGCGTCGTGCCTTCGATGTGAAAGCTTTCGATGTAGTTGTAGCCGTGGGGTTCCATCGTCGCGTCGGCCCAGCGGTTTGTATAAAGCGGATAGGCGCGATCGTGATACACAGCCGTCTCGTCCAGCTTGGCGAGCATCAAAGTGCGTCCCAGCGGGGGTTTGAGGGCGGCTACCAGCAAGCCGTGATAGCGGCGGGTGAGGAGATTTGCGATCGTCCCGCTAGCGTAACCGCCGATCCCGTTTGTGACCAACCACTCCCGAGACTCCGCCGAGTCGAGATTGCAGCAGATTTCCCGTCCAAAAGCCATAACCATAAAGTCCACACTCGCGCTGATTTTTGACCTACCTTTAGGTAGATTTTCGACATGATATCAACCAGAAATATTAACGCTTCCAGACCGTTAATTTGGCGATCGCCCCCGTGCCGATTCCTGCTCTAATTTAGACACAACCAACCGCTAATTTTGCCTGTTACACAATTTTTGCCTTTGATGCCTCTGTCTAAAGTTAGTTGTTTGTTATATTAAGTAATATTACCGTCTAAACAGGCGCTGAACGTTAAGGGCAAAGCATTTGATGGCGCGTCGGGCGATCGAACCACCAACCTATTTTATAAGGAGAACAACTCAAAGTGAAGATAGGAGCAAATTACCTCGGCAACAACCAATGTGAATTTACCGTTTGGGCGCCCACCGTCAAACAAATCGCAGTCCAAATTGTTTCCCCAAAAAAACGCCTGATACCCCTGCAACAATCAGCAGAAGGTTATTGGCAAACCACAGCTACAGACATCGAACCAGGAACCCTTTACACCTACCAAATCGAAGGAAAAACCGAGCGACCAGACCCAGCCTCAAAATATCAACCCCAAGGCGTACACGCCCCGTCGCAAGTAATAGATGAAAATATTTTTACTTGGACTGACACAAATTGGCAAGGCGTGCCGCTAGCCGAAATGATTATTTACGAACTGCACGTCGGCACGTTCACCCAAGCCGGAACCTTTGAAGCAATAATTCCCCAGCTAAAAAAACTTAAAGAATTGGGAATCAACGCCATCGAAATAATGCCAGTAGCCCAATTCCCTGGCGAGCGAAACTGGGGATATGACGGCGTATATCCCTACGCCGTTCAAAACTCCTACGGCGGCCCCGAAGGCTTCAAAACACTCGTCAACGCCTGCCACGAACACGGTATTTCAGTAATTCTCGATGTAGTTTACAACCACCTCGGTCCCGAAGGAAATTATCTCAGGGACTTCGGCCCCTACTTTACCTCAAAATACGGCTCGATTTGGGGAGATCCCCTCAACTTCGACGATGCCTACAGCGACGGCGTGCGTAACTACTTTATTGAAAACGCCCTCTACTGGTTTCGAGACTATCACATCGATGCCCTGAGATTAGATGCAATTCAAGCAATATTTGAAGTGGGTGCAAGACCTTTTTTACAAGAACTATCCGATGCCACAGCCGAGATTTCCCAAGAACTGGGACGGAAACTTTACTTAATAGCCGAAAGTGACTTAAATGATGTCCGCACTATACGTCCTAAAGAACTGGGGGGCTTCGGATTAGACGCCCAATGGTGCGATGATTTCCACCACGCACTGCACGCCTTGCTGACTGGAGAAGACGACCGATACTACCAAGATTTCGGCAAGTGCGAACACTTAGAAAAAGCCTTCAAAGAAAGCTTTGTTTACTCCGGCCAGTACGCCCCCCACAGAAAGCGGAAACACGGCAATTCTGTTAAGGATGAACCGGGTCATAAATTTCTGGTGTTTGCCCAAACCCACGACCAAATCGGCAACCGCATTTTGGGAGACCGATTATCCAAAATAGTTGACTTTGAAGGATTGAAACTTGCAGCAGGCACAGTTTTAATTTCTCCCTACATTCCCTTCTTTTTTATGGGAGAAGAATACGGAGAAGAAGCACCGTTTTTTTACTTCATTTCCCACTCGGACGAAAACTTAATTGAAGCTGTCCGCAAAGACAAACAACAAGAATTTAAAATCTTTGAAGGCCGAGGCGAGTTTAACGACCCCCAGAGTCCTGAGACTTTCGATAAGTGTAAGTTAAACTGGGAAAAACCAACCGAAGGGAAACACAAAATCCTTTGGGAATGGCATCAACATCTGATTCAACTGCGGCGGACAATACCGGCCCTTAAAAAACTCGACAAAAACAGTCTAGAAGTGTCCAGCATTGAAGCGGAAAAAATCTTATTTCTACGTCGCTGGACAGATGACAGCCAGATATTCTGCATTCTAAACTTCAACAGTCAAGAGGTAGCCTTTACGGCTGCACTTCCCCAAGGCAACTGGAACAAAATTTTAGACTCTGCTGATGAAAAATGGATGGGTTCAGGTTCTAGCTTGCCTGAAAAGATAACTTCACAGCAAGAATTGACTGTTAAACCCCAGAGTTTCGCACTTTACGAAATAATACAGAAATAGTAGGTTGGGCGGAGCGAAGCGTAGGGTTCGCTGCCGCTCAACCCAACAACTGATTTTAGATTGGCGATTTGAGATTTTAGATGGGAGCAACAATCTCAAATCTCACTTAAATCTCAAAGTGAAGGGCTTGGGCGGAGTGAAACGGAGGGTTCGTTCTCCACTCAACCTAACTATTTCTAATTTTAAACAACAAACCCAACCAACTAATTAATTAGGAGTAAAATTAAGGTGAGAATTCCCACAACCACTTATCGGCTTCAATTTCATGCAGGTTTTAACTTTGAATCCGCCAAACAAATCCTTAGCTATCTGGAAGATTTAGGAATTACCGACGTTTACGCTTCACCGATATTTAAAGCAAGAAAAGGCAGCTCTCACGGATACGATGTCGTTGACTCAAATCAGATAAATCCCGAATTGGGAACATCAGAAAATTTTGAAGCCCTCACATACGAAATCAAGAAACGGAACATGGGATGGCTGCAAGATATTGTCCCAAACCACATGGCTTACGACACTCAAAACTTGCTGCTGTTAGACGTATTGGAACACGGGCCGGATTCCGACTATTTCGATTACTTTGATATTGAATGGAATCATGCTTACGAACATCTCAGAGGTCGAGTTTTGGCTCCGCTGCTGGGCAATTTTTATGGAGAGTGTCTGGAAAATGGCGAGATTCAACTCAAATACAGCGAAATTGGGCTGACCATCAATTATTATAGCTTACAATTGCCAGTAAGAATTGAATCTTATGCTAAATTTATCAGTCATAATTTGGGGCATTTAGCCAGGGAATTAGGCAGACGCCATCCAGATTTTATCAAGTTTTTGGGAATTCTTTATTTGATTAAAAATACACCTTCAGAAACTAAAGGTAAAACCCGATACGATCAGATAGCTTTTGTCAAAGGACTGCTCTGGGAACTCTACAATCAAAATCCCCTTGTACAGGAATTCATTGATGAAAATATCAAAGTTTTTAACGGAGAAAAGGGAAATGCCGAAAGCTTTAATCTGCTAGACGATTTGCTTTCCGAGCAGTTTTACCGTCTGTCTTTCTGGAAAGTCGGGGCAGAAGAAATTAACTACCGAAGGTTTTTTACGGTAAACGAACTTATTTCGGTAAAAGTTGAAGAGATTAAAGTTTTTCACAAAAACCATGCTCTGATATTCGACATGGTTGATGAGGGAAAGTTTACCGGATTGAGAATCGACCACATCGACGGACTGTACGATCCCACAGAGTATTTGAAAAGGCTCCGGGAAAAAACCGGAGACACTTACATTACTGTTGAAAAGATTCTGGAACACGAAGAAGATTTGCCGTCATATTGGCCGATTGAGGGAACTAGCGGCTACGACTTTTTGAATTACGTAAACGGCGTTTTTTGTCGGTGCGATCGCGAACAGCAATTTAGCGAAATATATCATAGATTTACTCGCTTGACGGTTCCCTACGAACAGTTGTTTTTAGATAAAAAAGGGCTGATTGTTGAGAAAAACTTGGCGGGAGATGTAGACAATCTAGCTCAACTTTTGAAGAATATCTCCGGTCAATCGAGACAGGGAAATGACTTTACTCGCCCCGGTTTGGAAAAAGCATTGGCGGCTGTTTTGACGATCTTTCCAGTCTACCGGACTTACATCAATCAAGACGGTTTGAGAGAGTCCGATCGCACTTACGTAAAATATGCGATCGCTCACGCGAAAGAACAAGTACCGCGACTCCTCAAGGAACTTAAATTTATCGAAACGGTGCTGTTGCTGGAAGAAGAAGAAACCCTAACAACCGAACAAAAAGAGCAGCGCCGGCACTTTGTAATGAAACTCCAGCAGTTAACAGGGCCTTTGATGGCCAAAGGCGTTGAAGACACGCTTTTATACGTCTACTATCGGCTTTTATCGCTCAACGAAGTGGGAGGAAACCCCAGTCAGTTCGGCGTGTCGCTGGTAGATTTTCACGAGTTCAACAAAAAGCAGCAAGTCGCTTGGCCGCACAAAATGAATGCTACAGCTACCCACGATACCAAACGCGGCGAAGATGTGCGAGCTCGAATTAACGTTTTGTCCGAAATTCCCGACGAATGGGAACAGCAAGCCAAGTCTTGGAGAGAGCTAAACTCTTCTAAGAAAGTCAACTTTGTGAATCGAATGGTTCCTGATATTAATGACGAATACTTCTTGTACCAAACTATGCTCGGCACTTTTCCCTTTGAGGGAATTGAAAACACTGATTATGTCGATCGCCTGAAAGATTATGCCATTAAAGCCGTCCGCGAAGCCAAAGTTTATACGGCTTGGCTGAGACCGGATAACGACTACGAAGCTGGTTTTATGACCTTTATCGATAGCGTTCTCGAACCTTCGGAACAAAATCAGTTCCTCAACAAATTTGTACCTTTCTGCAAAAAAGTAGCTAATTACGGAATTTTCAATTCTTTATCTCAAACGCTGCTGAAAATCGCGGCTCCGGGCGTTCCCGACATTTACCAAGGGACGGAATTATGGGATTTAAGCCACGTCGATCCGGATAACCGCCGTCCCGTTGATTTTGACCGCAGAATCGAGGTTTTGCGGGAAATTAAAGAGCGAGCTCAGACTGATATTTTGCAACTGGTTGAAGATTTGATGGCGACGCGGGAAGACGCTAGAATTAAGTTGTTTTTGACAGCAAGAGCGCTATCTGCGAGAAAAAAATACTTGCAAGTTTTTAAATCAGGCGACTATCTGCCCCTGCAAGCAGTTGGCACATTTAAAGATAATGTTGTTGCCTTTGCCAGAAGCTTTGAAGATACTACAGTTATTGTCATTGCTCCCCGGTTTTTCACGGGAATTGTCAAACCGGAAGAATTGCCGATCGGCAAACAAGTCTGGAAAGATACTAATTTGAAATTATCCGAGCAAATGCCGTCGGTTTGGAAAGATGCAATTACAAATCAGGCGGTAGAAAGTAACGGTACGTTGCCAATTGGTGAAGCTCTGACTTACTTTCCAGCAGCTCTGCTGATCGGTGAAAAATAGCAATTAAAAGCTGGAAAATTCAAGAATTTTCCAAGATTCCCAGGAGGCGGACTTGAGGCTCTCCCTCAATATATTCCTTCCCAGGCACAGCCTGGAAGTAAACCGATAGGGGCACGGCATTGCCGTGTCCCTTTTCAGAATTGATATTAAACCTGATTGGAAGTCAAAAAACCGATCGCGCCTACCAACCAAACAAAATTTATATACATAAGACGGCAAATACAACACAACGTATACGGTTTGCCACAATACCCGAATGGATCGCACACCGTACATTGGGAAGAGTAAAGAAAAGCAAAGCAGTCAACAACTGTAGCGGTGCAAGCCTCACGGATGCAACCGTCCCCCAATAGGTTCGGTAAATACCCCTTCATCGCAAGGTCTACCGCCCGCAGTATAGAGATCAGCACCCTATCGAAGACTGTATTAAAGCAGGACTCACTACCCGTAAACCGCGAGGTAAAATCGCAGTCCTGAATAACCAGACTATCGCACAGATAAAACACCAAAATTTTGTAGAGATTGGAGCCGGAACACCCCTATGGGAAAAGTAGTTGGAATTGACTTAGGTACGACAAACTCCTGCGTCGCAGTTATGGAAGGCGGCAAACCCACCGTCATAGCCAACGCCGAAGGGGGTCGCACCACACCTTCTGTAGTAGCATACGCTAAAAATGGCGATCAACTTGTCGGACAAATCGCCAAGCGTCAAGCCGTGATGAACGCCGAAAACACCTTTTACTCAGTAAAACGGTTTATCGGGCGTCGGGTTGATGAAGTAGCCCATGAAACCACTGAAGTTTCCTACAAAGTCCTCAAAGTTGGCAACAGCCTTAAACTAGACTGTCCCGCCCGCGGCAAGCAATTTGCACCAGAAGAAATTTCTGCACAAGTTCTCCGCAAACTCGTAGAAGACGCCAGCAAATATCTCGGCGAAACAGTTACCCAAGCGGTAATTACTGTTCCCGCTTACTTCAACGACTCCCAGCGCCAAGCTACGAAAGACGCGGGAAAAATTGCCGGTATAGAAGTGCTGCGGATTATTAACGAACCTACAGCAGCAGCTTTAGCTTACGGGTTAGATAAAAAGAGCAACGAAACCATCCTCGTATTTGACTTAGGTGGCGGTACTTTCGACGTATCTATTCTCGAAGTAGGCGACGGCGTATTTGAAGTGCTAGCAACTTCTGGAGACACTCACCTAGGCGGTGACGACTTCGACAAAAAAATCGTCGATTACATCGCTAATGAATTCCAAAGAGCCGAAGGCATTGACCTTCGCAAAGACAAACAAGCACTGCAACGCCTGACGGAAGCAGCAGAAAAAGCCAAGATTGAGCTTTCGAGCGTTACCCAAGCAGAAATCAACCTGCCGTTTATCACCGCGACTCAAGACGGGCCAAAACACTTGGACACGACTTTGACGCGGGGCAAGTTTGAAGAACTGTGCTCGGATTTGATCGATCGCTCTCGCATCCCCGTAGAAAATGCGATCCGCGACGCCAAATTAGACAAATCTGCAATTAATGAAGTCGTCTTAGTTGGTGGTTCTACACGCATTCCTGCGGTGCAAGAACTGGTCAAAAAAATCCTCGGCAAAGAGCCAAACCAAACAGTAAACCCGGATGAAGTGGTCGCAGTCGGTGCAGCAATTCAAGCCGGCGTACTCTCCGGCGAAGTCAAAGACATCCTGTTGCTCGACGTTACCCCGCTGTCTCTCGGCGTCGAAACCTTGGGCGGCGTGATGACCAAAATCATTCCCCGCAACACCACTATTCCTACCAAGAAGTCGGAAACTTTCTCGACTGCTGTAGACGGCCAAACAAACGTGGAAATTCACGTTTTGCAAGGCGAACGGGAAATGGCGAATGATAACAAGGATTTGGGCACCTTCCGCTTAGATGGAGTTCCTCCAGCCCCCCGTGGCGTACCTCAAATTGAAGTTACTTTCGATATCGATGCTAACGGTATTTTGAATGTAGCTGCCAAAGATAAAGGTACTGGCAAGGAGCAATCGATTAGCATTACTGGTGCTTCTACTTTGCCCAGCAATGAAGTCGAGCGCATGGTGAAGGAAGCCGAATCGAATGCTTCGGCTGACAAAGAGCGTCGCGAAAGGATCGATCGCAAAAACCAAGGCGATTCTTTAGCCTATCAAATTGAGAAGCAGTTGGCAGAATTGGGTGATAAAGTTCCCGCTGCTGACAAGACTAAGGTTGAAGGCTTGATCAAAGACTTGCGCGATGCGATAGCTACTGAAGATGACGATCGCATCAAAACCCTAACAACAGAGTTGCAGCAAGCATTCTACGCTGTCAGCAGCAACCTGTACCAGCAAGCAGGCGGCCCAACTGATGGCCCTGGCGGCCCTGGTGGCTATGGAGACGGCGGCCCCACTGGCGGTGGCGACGACGTGATTGACGCCGACTTCACAGAAGGCAACAAATAAAAGGCTAAATTAAAAGCCCCCAGCTAGCAGCAAGAAACCCGGTTTTGAACAGAAACCGGGTTTCTGTTCATTCAAAAACAAACCAAAGCCGATCGGCTAAAATTACTAAAAATCTTGCTTGAGGCATATAGACAAAACTAGAATATGCTTCAATAAATATCATAAACTAGCAGTAATAGCGCAACCGAGAGTAATTAAATGTCACGTTCTCCTATACAAAATTCCTCCCCAAATACTCCCAGCCAATCTCATGTTGCATCCTTGCGCCGAATCCGCCGGATCAGCCATTTACTAGACAATGCAATTCCTATTCCTGGCACAAAATACCGCATTGGACTCGATCCAATATTAGGACTGATACCGGGAGGCGGCGATTTAATCAGTTCAATTTTTGCCGGCTATGTTGTCTTCAAGTCCGCTCAAATGGGAGTGCCGCGAGAGACTTTAGTACAAATGGCTGCTAACATCGTGTTTGATACATTTGCCGGTACTGTACCCGTTGCCGGAGACTTGTTGGATGTTACTTGGAAAGCTAATGTCAAAAATATAGAATTGCTGGACGCTCATTTAGGTTCCCCTGAACCTGGGAAAAAAGCCGATTGGCTATTTGTGGCAGGGCTGCTTTTGGGTTTGATGTTAATTGTCGGAGGCGTGATTTTCTTGAGCGTGATGCTTTTTGGCTGGCTATTTCAAGTAATTACAGGGCGTTAATCTTTGGTGTGATGCTGAAGATAAATCACTCTCTTTATGTCATCTTAATAGCATCTAATCGGGGAAAGTATTTCTTAAAAACCATCTTTGAGGATGATTAATAGCACGGAAAAACATCTGGGTTTAACTACCCGTAGGCTGTATTGCTTTTTTTTATCCCTCAACAAAGAGCGAAAATCTCACATATTCGTACATTACAAACAGGGCGAGTAAAAACAAACCCAACACTTTTTTGCTGCAATTTTTGAGAAAAATAATATCATTGTCAGCTACCAAAAAACAGCGGGTGCGCTCAATCTTCAATAAATACTAAAATGTGTCAGCGTTTTAAAATTTAACCAACCCATACCAAGAAAAGTTCTGAGCCTCTTACCAAGAAGAGATATGTGGCAGAAATCGGATCTGTTGAGCAAAGTTTATTAAAGCATTTATAAGACATCAAAGACCAGACAGCATCTCACTTTTGACACAACTGAGATGCTGTCTGGTCTTTGACCAAAATCGAGGTGAATCCCCACTCTTTTTATATCTCAAATGGATTTTATAATAAAAAGTAAAGCGATCGCCCTCTCTTGACCCTACAATAATATATATTAAGGGTATTGACAAATAATATTAAATGTGAAAGAGGTCTCTGGTCGGTGAAACTAGCTATTTACCAGATCGCCGTTGAGTCCGATATAGTGATATAATCCAGACTATAATATCAATTTGATATAAATGCTTGAATTATCAGCGCTTGGGCTGCTACAGTTGCAACCCCTGCACGGCTATCGGCTAAAGCAACAACTGGAGCTGTTTATGAGCAGTTGCATCAGCGTCAACTACGGAGCGATTTACCCACTGCTGAAGCGCTTGGAAGAGCGAGGGGAGATTTCGGTAATAGCCGAAGAAGCCGGAGATGCGGGCTGTCCGCGCAAAATCTACGGAATTACCGCCAAAGGGCGCGAACTCTGGCGGCAAAAAATGCTCGAACACCCTCAAGAAAGCTGGGTTAACAGTGGTTCCCGGTTCCGAATCAAGTTTTTCTTTGTTGGTAATTTAGAACCCGAAGAACGGCTGAAGCTATTGGAACACCGCTTGCGAGCCTGTTACACCCGGCAAGACTACATCGAAAGCCTCAAAAGCGAATATCCACTAACCGATGACTATCAATTCGCCTCTCGCGATCGCTGCAAGTCAGTGCTGGCGTCAGAGATAGAGTGGTTAACCGAGCAACTAGCCAAGGAAAAAAGCGCGATCGCCGGAGTGCGTGACTCCCTCACCTCCGCTGAATCCGCCGACTCCAAGGAAAAATCCTTCCAACTCACCCACTCAGGTGAGTCATAAGAAGGATGTGTAATCTTCCGTGCCATCGTAACTTTTGAGAGATAACAAAAAGCTTTCCTAAAAATAATCACTCCCTAGCTTGGCTAACTGCGATCGGACTAAAGCCCTGCACATACCCCAACCCCATTAAAAAGGGACTTTCCAGATTCCATCCTGTTTAAAAGCGCTTGTCCTTATTCCCCCTCTGTTTGAGGGGGGCACCGGAGGAATCAAAGATTCCGCCAAAGTCTCAGTAAGTCAGAAGTTAAAAAAATCTAAGTGGTGCTGCCCATGAGTTATTCTAAATCCCCAGAATCGGTCGTTGAAGCCCAAAAGCAAAAATCTGCCACACCGGAACTCCACCCAACCAATGCAGACAGCGATCGAGCGCAGGATTTGGCCCCCCTTGCCGATCGCCCCGAACCTGTTGCTAAACCGGAACTGCACCCAACCGATGGAGACAGCGATCAACCGGATGATTTTCCGCCTATTGTCGATCGCCCCGAACCTGTTGCTAAACCGCGATCGCGCTGGCCCCTAATGGCCGCGATCGCGATCGCCACAGGCGCAGCAGGTTTCGGCTGGTACTCGTGGCAATCGGGTCATAATCGCGCACAGCCACCGGCAGCAGCAGCCCAACCCCCAGGCATACCAGTCAAGCTCGCAGCCGTACAAACCAGCTCAGTCCAAGATTCCTCGGAATTTGTCAGCAGCTTAGAAGCCAAGCGTTCGGTAGAAATCAAACCCGAAGTAGAAGGGCTAGTCACGGAGATTTTTGTCAAATCCGGCGACTTCATAAACAAAGGGCAAGCCATCGCCCGCATGAAAAGCGAGAGCGCCCAAGCTGACTTGAGGCAATCCCAAGCCAACCTGATCCGCGCTCAATCCCATTTAGCCGAATTGCAAGCAGGAGCCAGGCCCGAAGAAATCGCCCAAGCTCAAGCCCAAGTCGCCCAAGCCCAAGCCAACCTCGCCCAACTGCGATCGGGCTCTCGGCCAGAAGAAATTGGTCAAGCCCAAGCCCGCGTTTCCCAAGCTGAAGCCGACCTCGCCGACGCCCAAACAGGTAGCCTCTTAGAAGACATTGCCCAAGCAAGAGCGCAAATAGAGGCAAGCACAGCCGAAGCAAAATTAGCCAGCCAGCAGCTTGCCAGATATCAGGCATTGGCAAAAGAAGGCGCAGAATCCGCCAACACCCTCGAACAATACACCCAAAAAGAAGGCACCGCCAAAGCCAACCTCCGAGAAGCTCAAAGGCGGTTCGAGCAGCGGCAAAAAAACAGACAAGCCGAGATCGAGCGCCGGACAGCGGCTTTGCAACAGCAGCGGCAAGCTTTGCGGCAATTGCAAAACGGTTCGCGCCCAGAGGAAATAGCCAAAGCCGAAGCAGAAGTCGCACAAGCCAAGAGCAGATTGGCGCAGTTAGCCAACGGTACGCGCCAAGAACAGATCGATCAAGCCCAAGCGCAAGTTGCCGAGGCCGCCGCTCAAGTGCGCGGCTTTGAAGTACAACTGCAAGAAGCTGCTGTCATCGCACCCTTCGCGGGAGTCATCGGCGACATACCAGTGAAAGTAGGTGATTACTTGCAAAAAGGTGATGCGATCGCCACCCTGACAGAGAACCAATTGCTAGACTTGCGGTTATCAATTCCTTTGGAACGGATGCCTCAATTACGCTTAGGGCTGCCAGTACAAATGCTCGACGCTCAAGGTAAGGCGATCGCCCAAGGTCAAATCAGTTTTATCTCCCCAAACGTCAGCGCCAATTCTCAAACAATTTTAGCTAAAGCCACCTTTCCCAACCCCAGCGGCGAACTGCTTAATCTCCAGTTTGTAAAAGCTAAAGTCATCTGGAAACAGAACCCCGGAATTTTAGTTCCAGTAACAGCAGTCACTCGCTTAGGTGGGCAAACTTTTGTCTTCACAGCTCAAAAGCCGGAACAGCCAAAACCTGGAATGCCACCTTTAGTAGCGCGACAAAAGTCCGTCAAATTGGGAGCCATTGAGGGGAATGATTATCAAGTTATCGAAGGTTTGAAAGCAGGCGAAAAAATTGTTACCGCAGGCATCCTTAACCTGACAGACGGTGTTCCGATTATGGCTCAAGAGGAAGGAAAAGGCTCAGGAGAAAAATTACCAGTAGAAAGCAAAAAATAAGCTATGTTGTTGCGCTTGAGCGCTCTTAAGATGGGAATTAAGAGCGCTCAAGCGCAACTATGTACCTTACGTGAAACTAATTGATTGCTCCGCTATAAAAAAGGGGGCTATTTTAATTTTTGACTGAAGTGCCTGCAATTAGGAATTAGCAATTATCAACTAACAACTACCCATTACCCAAATAATGTTTGCAGATTTCTTTATTAAACGACCAGTCTTTGCTAGCGTCTGCGCCTTAATTATTATTTTGGTAGGCGCCATCAGCATTCCCACATTGCCGATCGAGCGCTTCCCTGACATCAGCCCTACCCAAATTAACGTCACAGCTAACTATAGCGGGGCGAGTGCTGAAATTGTCGAAAATGCAGTTACCAACATCCTAGAAAGGCAAATAAACGGCGTTGAAGGACTAAAATATCTAACTTCCAGTAGTAGTAACGATGGCACTAGCACTATTACAGCTACCTTTGATTCCTCGCGCAACAAAGACATTGCCGGCGTCGATGTTCAAAATCGAGTTGCAGTTGCTCAACCCCAACTACCAGATGCCGTACAGCGTACAGGAGTTACAGTTACAAAACAATCTACCAGTCTCCTATTAGCGATCGGTTTATTTACAGAAAATAAAGAATACGACACCATATTTTTAAGTAACTACGCTGACCTATATTTAGCAGATGCTTTAAAGCGGGTAAAAGGTGTTGGTGACGTGCGAATTTTTGGGGAAAGACGCTATGCAATGCGTTTATGGATAGACCCCAATAAATTAGCAGCTCGCCGTCTCACAATGCAAGATGTAACGAGAGCTCTCAACGAACAAAACTTGCAAGTTGGTGCTGGGAGAGTTGGCCAAGAACCTGCTCCGCAGGGACAAATGTATCAAATTGACTTGCGTGCTGAAAGTCGCCTCAAAGAACCAGCAGAATTTGAAGAAATCGTCCTCAAAACAGAGACAAATGGAACGTTAGTTAAATTAAAAGATGTGGGGAGAGCAGAACTAGGGGCAGAGAATTACAGCTCATTTCTGCGATTTCGAGGCAATGATGCAGTAGGTTTAGGGATTTACCAACTGCCTGGAAGTAATGCTTTGAATGTTGCCCATGCCGTCAAAAAAGAAATGGAAAAACTAGCTGTTGCTTTCCCTCCGGGGTTGATACATAGAGTAGCGCTGGACACGACTTTGTTTGTAGAAGAGTCGATGGCAGAAGTAGTCAAGACATTATTTGAATCAGTATTGCTAGTGGTGATAGTGATTTTTCTTTTCTTGCAAGACTGGCGCACAACTCTTATTCCTATCATCACAATTCCAATTTCTTTGATTGGGACGTTTGCTTTTATCAAAGTTTTCGGATTTACGATTAACAGTTTATCTCTGTTTGGTCTGACATTAGCAACGGGATTAGTGGTTGATGACGCTATTATTGTAGTAGAAAATATAGACCGCATGATCCGCCAAGGGATGAATTCCCGCCAAGCGGCTTTTGAGTCAATGCGGGAGCTTTTTAGCGCTGTAATTGCGACTTCTTTAGTGTTGATGGCAGTGTTCGTGCCAGTGGCATTTTTCCCCGGAACTACAGGAGCGCTTTATAAACAATTTGCGCTGACAATTGCTTTTTCCGTTCTGCTTTCTACCTTTATTGCTATTACTCTCACGCCCTCACTTTCAGCTATATTACTGCGTCGAGGGCCGAAGTTTGGGGGCCCGCTAGGTTGGGTTTTTGACCGTTTTAATGGAATTCTCGATTGGGTACAGCGGCAATATCGAAAATCCTTAATATTTCTCACAGGAATTAAGACTATTGTCACCCTCGTGTTTATCGCTTCTCTGGGAGTAACAGCTTGGCTTTATTTATCAGTGCCCACAGCATTTATCCCGGAAGAAGACCAGGGGTATTTTATGACAATTATTCAAGGGCCCCAAGGTGTTTCGCTGCAATACACTCAGAAAGTAATGGATCAAGTAGAACAAGAAATCCTCAAACTTCCTGAAGTTGTCGGGACTTTTTCAGTGGGTGGATTTGGTTTTAGCGGTAGCACTTCTAATCAAGGCATTATATTTACTACACTGAAACCCTGGGAAGAACGTCACGGAGAAGATCAAACTGTACAAGCGATTATTGGTAAGTTGCGGGGTAAGTTTTTCTCGATTCCCGAAGCTAGAATTTTCCCAGTGAATCCGCCTGCTATTCAAGGTTTAGGTCAATTTGGGGGTTTCCAATTTCAATTGCAAGACCGCAAAGGTAACAGCGGTTTAGATGGCTTAGTCCAGACTATGGGCGGGATTTTGAAGCAGGCAAATCAGACACCGGGATTGCAAGCGGTATTTAGTACGTTTGCTGCGAATACACCTCAGTTAATTGTGGAGGTTGACCGAAATCGAGCTAAGGCTCTAGATATTCCGATTAATGATGTTTTCAGTACGTTACAAACGGCTCTGGGTGCTCAGTATGTGAATGATTTTAACCTCCAGCAGCGCAATTATCGGGTGTATGTTCAGGCGGATAAACAGTTTCGCGATAACCCTGAAGATATTGGGAAATTGTATGTGCGTTCTGGAAAGAATGAAATGATTTCTTTGAGCAATTTGGTGAAGATTACTCCGGTGGTCGGAGCACAAACTGTTAACCACTACAATTTATATCGGTCAATTGAAATTACTGGCTCTCCTGCGCCGGGAGCGAGTTCTGGACAGGCGCTAAAATCGATGGAAAAGGTGTCGGCTGAAGTTTTGCCATCGGGTTTTGGTTATGAATGGTCAGGGAGTTCTTTAGAAGAAATTGAATCGGGGGGTCAAGCACCGATTATTTTCGGTTTGGGGCTGATTTTTGTGTTTTTGGTGTTGGCTGCTCAGTACGAAAATTATGTCGATCCTTTCATTATTTTGCTATCGGTGCCTCTGGCGATTTTAGGTGCTCTTTTAGCTCAGTCGTTGCGGGGTTTGGCGAATGATGTTTATTGCCAGATTGGTTTGGTGATGTTGATTGGATTGGCTAGTAAAAATGCGATTTTAATCGTGGAGTTTGCGAACCAATTACGGGAGCAGGGATATTCAATTGCTAAGGCGGCAGTTGAGGCTTCTCAAGAGCGTTTACGACCGATTTTGATGACTTCTCTGGCTTTCGTTTTGGGTATTGCTCCTCTGGTTAACCCAGAAGGTGCGGGTGCAGCGAGCCGCCGATCGCTAGGGAATGCGATCGCGGGGGGGATGGTTGTTTCTACTGTCTTGAGTTTGTTTATAGTGCCGGTTCTGTATGTGGTGGTTGTCTCGGCTCGCGATCGCTTTAAGAAGCGCGATCGACTAGACAATCTCCCCGAGGATGGCACAGTTTTGAACGGCAAAACAACTCCCCACGAGGAAATTGAACGCGATAAAGTATCGCCGTTGTAGTTGGTAAGTGGAAAATACCATCGTTTTGTGAGTAGGATTGGTGCGATCGCCCAAAACCTCCCCATCCCACATCAAAACCCCCAGAACCCCCAGATTAGTCCGGGGCTCAATTCTTCAATCCAAAATCCAAAATCCAAAATCGATTGACGGCGGCCCCCATCTGCGGCTACGCTTTGAAGTTAGAGGTTGCTTGCTTGTAGAGGAGGCAGCCCGCGTCGCCCAAAAATCTAGTTGCACTGCCCAAAGCTGCTACCAACAGCAATGGACAGCTAACCGCCAAACTGGTATCAGCAGTCTGGAGGCTAACGGAGCATCATAACATCCTCTGTAGCCGCCCTGCTATGCGTTGAAATGCGGGGCGGCTGGGTTTTTGGGTTTTTCTAGAAAACCCAAAACCAGGAGAACATATTATGTCACAGGAATTCGTGCCTGACGACAACTCTTCCGATCGCCAAAATGACGACTCAGCAGCAGTATGCGAACAGGAAGTGGTGCTGTTAACGGTTGTCGGTTCGCCCAAGGGTGTCAGGGAAACCATACTCACTTTGTACCGGCTGGGATTTACCGAAGTCGGCGATTGGAGTCCCGTACAACGTGCAGCCAATCCGAAGCAGATGATGAGCGTGCTGATCCGTCGGAAGCGATCGACTGATGATACACCGCCGAGAAAATCTGGACGGTAAGCTGCGCTGTCATTTTGATTGAAGCGAAGAATCTACGTGGGGTGGGCGTCTTGCCCGCCCTAAAAATACAATTACTTACTGGGCGTTGATATTGGATTTCAGGGTAAAAGTAAGAGACTTGCGATCGCAGGCAACAATTTACTGCAAGCTTCTACCAACGTCGCCGCACTAGGTAAACCAGCAATAGTCCCTTTCAAAATTTTCATTGCCGTTTTCCCCGCCTTTTGCATTGTACTTTCTTGGGGATTTTTTCCTACTTCTGCCAAAGTTTTTACCTGTTCCAATGCTTCAGCTTTATCATCATCAGATAAATCAGTTTCAGCCTCGATCGCTGTTTGTAACTGAGTCAATAATTCTTTGATTCCCGGTTCATCTGGTTTAGCAGAATCAGATAATTGATTAATTGTATTGGCAACAGTACCGCTGATATCACCTAAACTTAACGCTCCTGCGCCGCTAGCGTTAACGGTTCCGCCTGTAATTTCTATTTTGCGACTTTGGTCGATTTGGTCACTCATAACTTTACTCTCTGATGTAGATTTAACTTCATTAATAAATTTAACATTCACTGGGGGCGGAGTCAACAATGTTACAAATTCATTCAGATTCAAACTTTGATTATACCCTGCTTTCACTAAGTCTTCAAAGACATCCACATAATGTTTCTGAAGGGCAATAATTTCATCTTTTGATTTTAATTGCTCGGCTCGCAGTTGAGCTTCTAGCCTTGCTTGATAAACTTCGTCCCAAATTTGCTCAACTTTACCCTTATCCGTTCCTTCGGGAACTTTGAGAGTTAGTAAAACATCATTTTCTTTCTTCTCAACTCCTTGAATTGACTCCGGTGTAATGTCTGGAAATTCTTGCATTAACTTCTGAAAAGCGACGGTAAAAGCTTCGGGGTTAAGCCCATCTTTGATCAGGATTTGCACGGTTTCCATAATCTTTTTATAGAGTTTCTCGAAATCCCCCGGTTCAAAACATTTACTGATGTGGTGAGGGCGGCGTTCGCGATCGCCAGTTCCCAGTTGAGGATATTCTAGAAGATAAACAAACCGACAGTCAACGCGATCGAGCTTTGTATTAGCGTCAATGTTCCAAGCTTCCAAACAAGCACCTGTAAAACTAGCTGCTGTAAAATCTGTTGCCAAGACTTGAGTGTCAGTGAGGTTTGCCGATTCCAAATTAGCTTGATGCAAAGTTGCTTCGTTGAGATTAGCCTGCTTGAGATTAGCCTCGTTGAGATTAACACCTATCAGGTTTGCTCCTTGGAGATTCGCACTAACATAGGATTTTTTGTAGCCATTGCCGGTGATGAGTAATTCTCGGACGCGGGTATCAGCTAATATCGAATTACCGACTCGCGCGCGATCGAGTTTTTCTGTATTGCGGAAGCAAGTGCGAGTGAGATTGGCGGTTCTAAAATCTGTACTTTTGAGGGTTGCCTCAGTGAAATTGGCATCAGTTAAATCGGCATTGCGAAAACTTGTGCCGCCTGTAGTGGCAAAGGCAATGACAATGGTGCGAATCAAGGCCTCTTTCTCATCCCCAGCCAGAACCCGCCAAGCACTGTAAATACCTAGTCCTGCAACTGCAACTGCCCCTGCCCCTGCAACTGCCCCTGCCCCTGCAACTGCCCCTGCCCCTGCAACTGCCCCTGCCCCTGCAACTGCCCCTGCAACTGCCCCTGTCCCTGCCTCTGCCACTAAACCTGCAACTGCCCCTGCCACTGCAACTACCCCTGCCCCTGCCCCTGCCCCTGCAACTGCCCCTGCCCCTGCCCCTGCCCCTGCCCCTGCAACTGCCACTGCCACTACCCCTGCCACTGACCCTGCCACTGCCCCTGCCACTAAACCTGCTACCACACCTTGGCGCCAGGTAACAATAAAGAAGATTGCCAAAACAATCAGCAATAAGACACCTGGAATCAGGGTGTACAGTTTGATGTTATCTGGAGTGAAAAACAATGTTACCCAACCAGTAGTCAAGCCTGACATTAATCCCGATGTTAACGATAGAAATAGCGATATAGTTACTAGAAAAATTTTCCATCGACGTTGCAGTCCAGCTTTGGCACGGGTGAAGTCAGCTTCTCTGAGGAGGGCATTGGTGAAGTTTGCGCCTCGGATGTCTGCACCGATGAATTTTGCATCTGTCAGGTTTTGACCTTTGAAATTGTGGCCTCGGAGATTTTTACCGGAGAAGTCTTTGGGCATAATTTCACGCAGGGAGATAATATTATGTCAGGTCAATTAATGACGACTACAGTGCAAGCTTCTAGCTCGCGAGCCTTACGCTCTTACTACACAATCATTATTAGCGATTACCGAAACATAATATGATAACAATTTAATAAAAACTCAAACAAGCCCCAATATCGTCTTGGGTAAGATAGGGAAAATCATTTAAAATTTCTTCATAACTCATCCCAGAAGCGAGATATTCCAACACATCATAAACCGTAATTGTCATACCTCGAATACAAGGTTTCCCACCTAGCTTACCCGGTTCGCTCGTAATGATATTAGCGATGTCTTGTTCTGACCTAGCAATTTTTCTTTAGCTTATTTTATCAATTCAAGGCTAACAAAGGGAGAGAGCACTCGTAACTTTTGGTAGTTTCCAGCATTTTATTACTTCCTTTAATTTCCTAATTCTCTTTAACTCAATCCCCCACAGCCAGCACTCGCATCAAGCCCCATCCGGGGCGTGTTCGGAGTCTTTTTGGGTATCTTTTCGCCCGATCGCCCTCCATCGTGCAATAATAATATGACTTGCACAAAAACTCTATTAGTAGGTAAATCTTGCCCGCCTTACCGCTACATATAGTGTCTCAACTGTCAACCCGTGCAAGTTTCAAATTAAACCGGCTGTTGCACTACACAAAATTTTCCTAATGGCTGAAGTCCCCCTAAATCCCGCAGAACTTGCAGAAGCCCTCAACGGCTTTACTGATATCAATTTCCAATTGCCAGACCCCGAAGACGAACAACTACCAGACTTTGATTTTGAAAATCAGGTTGACAATGCCTGGAAAGTGTGCGATCGCTTCGACTTGCAAACCGACATTTGGCGGGGACGAATTCTCCGAACAGTTAGAGACAGAGAAAAAAAAGGCGGCGAAGGACGCGGTACAGGCTTTTTGAACTGGCTCAAAGAAAGAGAAATTGGCAAAAGTCAAGCCTATTCTTTGATAGAATTAGCTAATAGTGCGGATACTCTGATCCAGCAAGGAGATTTAGACCCTGATTCCATTAGAAACTTCAGCAAAAGAGCCTTTGTAGAAACCGCCAAAGCATCTCCAGAAGTCCAGCAAATGGTAACAGATGCAGCAGCAAATGGCGATCGCATCACCCGCCGCGAAGTCAAACAACTATCCGACGAATGGATGGCAATGAACTCAGATTTATTGCCAGAAGAAGTCAAAGAAAAAGCATCTACCGGTTCTCTCCCTTCGCGCTACCTCGCTCCTTTAGTCAAAGAAATGGAGAAACTCTCCCCATCTCACCAAAGCGAAATTCAAAAAGAAGTAGCAGAAAATCCCGACGTAGATACTGTCAAACAGCTAACATCCGACGCCAAGAACTTATCAAAATATCTCGACGCCGCTGCCCAAGTGCAAGCTCTCAATCAGTCTCATTTAGACATGGAAATGGCATTAGAAGAGTCTTTGCGAGTAGGCTGTTTGGGAACCACCGCCGACGTTGTAAAACAAGCCGCACAGCTAGAACAAACAGTAGTCAAACTCTACACTATTTGGAAGCGTTTAGGCAGTTTGGCAGATAGATTGTACGTGGATACAGGAGCAAGCACACCCAATTTGCGATTGCTTTTGGGATGCTTGGACACTCTTTCGGGAGAAAAGATAGAAGTGGATTTTGGCGACGGAGAACGCTCTATTCGCTTGCAAATTTTTAGCGAATAGCTCAACCTTGACCGCAGATAAACCCTCACATCCAGGCTGAATACCTGCGTTGAGTCCTGTTCATCTGCGGTTAAAATTTTTGATTTTTTTCCAAAGATATCGCGGATGCAAATAACGCCGATATTTGGTAACGACTTCTTTCCCCAACAGCACTACGCTAATCCAAAAACAAACTTCCGCCCCAACAGCCAGAACGACAGATAAAGTAGTTTTTTGGGTAATGTTCAGCGGCAGGAATGGCACAACAAATAAGACTGCCAACCACGGTAGAAAAGATACGATAAATAAAAATAAACCGAGCTTCTGCATAGATTCACATAATACCGCTTTGATATCCCCTTTATCTCTTAGTCCGCTTGGAGTAGATTTTGTTTGTATAGTAGCGAGTTCAATCGCCGAGTGACTACAAATTCACATCTTGTACCAATGTCAGCAACAGGCTTTCCGGCCTATTCCACAAATACTAAATGTTCTTGGGGAACAGGCCGGAAAGCCTGTTCTTGAGAATGGTTCCACAAATGACTACAAACTTAATTGCCAAGCATCTCCTACTCAATTCTTAATCCCCGTCGCCGCAATCCCGCGAATAAACTGCCGTTGACCGGTCAAAAACAGCAACACCACCGGCACAGTTCCAATTACCACCGCCGCCATTAACAACTGCCAACTGCTAGTAAACTGTTCCTGAAATTCCGCCAGAACCAACTGCACAGTCCGCAACTCCGGTCGCGTCGTAAACACCAGCGGCTTAAACAAATCGTTCCACTCGCCGATAAAGGTAAACAAAAACAGCGTCACCAAAGCAGGGCGGGCCAAAGGTAACATCACCTGCCACAAAACCTGCCAGCGATTAGCCCCATCCAGCATTGCAGCCTCCTCCAACTCCACCGGAACAGTCATAAAATACTGGCGCAGCAGAAAAATCCCAAAACCGTTAGCCGCCGTAGGCAAAATCAGCGCCCCGTAAGTATTCAGCAGATGGCCCCACTTCAAAACAATGAAAATGGGAATCACCAAAAGCTGAAAGGGAATTACCAGCGTCGCCAAAACCCCCAAAACAATCGCCTGTCGCCCCCGAAACTTCAGCCTGGCCAAAGCATAACCGGCCAAAGCAGAAGTTACAACCTGAAAACCCGTCACTGCCAGCGCCACTAGAGTAGAATTAAGGAATGCCAACAAAAAATTGCCCCGTCGCCAAGCCTCCTGATAGTTCGCCAAAGTCAAGCCTGTGGCCTTGACACCAACACCAGATGGTGACAGCGAAACCAAAAATACAGCAGCCAGCGGCAGCAGCACCAGCGCAGCCCCCGCCAGCAACAAAATAAAACTCAGCAATTCCAGCGCTTGAGATCTGTCAAAGGATTTACCCATAAATTTGTGAATTAACCTAAAATAATAAGCCTGTGAGGTTGTACAACCCGATCGCCTCCCAGAGGATTCCCATACAACAACATAATATGTCGTAGAGGGAAAGAAGGAGTACCAAGCGAGAAAGTTGTGGTTAGGATATAATGTTACAGATAGAGTTGGTACTGTAAAACCCTTAAAGGTGGAGACATAGACCGTATTTCTATCATCTATTTCCGGGCACAAGATCGACTAACGACTAATTCAAGTAATTAGTAAATAGATAGCATTCTAGCGATAGTCTTTCTGGAGTGTTCGACGGCAAAAGTCCGGCCAACACGCTGAGGACGCCAGTTTTTCCCGGAACGTCAAAGAAAAGTTCTTTGTCGAAAGAATCCTCAGCTATAATCTCTGATTTAGATGGGGTGCGTTCAAAAAAGGTAAAGTGCACTGTCACTGACCCCCAATTTTAAAGGGGTTTCCAAACATCCCACAAGCTTATATGAGGAGAATACATATCTATGCCCCAGCTTGAGGCCAGCCCAACAATTGACTTTCAAACCGAAACTTACAAAGATGCTTACAGCCGCATCAACGCCATTGTGATTGAAGGCGAACAAGAAGCTCACGACAATTACCTGACACTGGCCGAACTGTTGGCGGACAAAAAAGCAGAGTTAGTTGGCTTGTCCAAGATGGAGAACCGCCACATGAAAGGCTTCCAAGCTTGTGGCCGGAATCTTAAAGTCACGCCGGACATGGCATTTGCCAAAGAGTTCTTTGCGGAACTGCACAAAAACTTCCAGACGGCAGCGGCCCAAGGTCAGATTGTAACTTGCTTGTTGATTCAATCGCTAATTATCGAGTGTTTTGCGATCGCAGCTTACAACATCTACATCCCCGTCGCCGATGACTTTGCTCGCAAAATCACCGAAGGCGTCGTCAAAGAAGAATACACCCACCTCAACTTTGGGGAAGTCTGGCTGCAAGCTCACTTTGAGGAATCCAAAGCCGAACTCGAAGCTGCCAACCGCCAAAACCTGCCCATCATCTGGAGACTGCTAAACTCTGTCGCAGACGATGCCCGCGTTTTGGGAATGGAAAAAGACGCTTTAATCGAAGACTTTATGATTGCCTACGGCGAAGCCCTAGGCAACATAGGCTTTAACAACCGCGATATCATGCGGATGTCAGCACAGGGCCTCGCAGCCTAGTTAATTTGGAAATAAGGAATGGGAAAAAAATTAAAAATTAAAAATTAAAAATGGGATACCTCATTTTAAAATATACATTTTTAATCTTCCCATCTTCCCATCTTCCCATCTTCCCATCTTCAATCTTCCTTCATTTGACAACTTAATGTTTGGTCTAATCGGTCACTTAACCAGCTTAGAACACGCCCAATCAGTAGCTAACGAGCTGGGCTATCCAGAATATGCCGATCAAGGTCTCGATTTTTGGTGCAGCGCACCGCCCCAAATAGTTGATCAGATCACGGTAACAAGCATCACTGGACAAAAAATAGAAGGCCGCTATGTGGAATCCTGTTTTTTGCCAGAAATGCTAGCCACTCGCCGGATTAAAGCAGCTACTCGCAAAATCCTTAATGCGATGGCACACGCTCAAAAAAACGGGATTAACATCACTGCTTTAGGCGGCTTTTCTTCGATCATTTTTGAGACTTTCAACTTGCAGCAAATTAAGCAAATTCGCAATCTCAAGTTGGAGTTTGAACGCTTCACCACTGGTAACACTCACACGGCTTACATCCTCTGCCGCCAAGTAGAAGAAGCAGCCCCTAAATTGGGGATTGAACTTTCAAAAGCCACGGTAGCCGTTTGTGGTGCTACTGGCGATATTGGCAGTGCTGTGTGTCGCTGGCTCAATGTTAAAACAAATGTAGCAGAATTGTTGCTCATTGCCCGCGACAAAGAACGATTGCAAGATTTGCAATCGGAATTGGGCCGAGGCAAAATTATGGACTTGGAAGAAGCCCTCCCCCAAGCGGATATTGTAGTGTGGGTAGCCAGTATGCCCAAGGGAGTAGAAATTGACCCTAAGACATTGAAGCAACCATGTTTATTGATTGACGGTGGCTATCCGAAAAATCTGGCAACTCAGGTTCAGCATCCAGAAATTTACGTACTCAATGGCGGCATTGTGGAGCATTCCCTCGATATTGAGTGGAAAATTATGAAGATTGTCAATATGGATGTACCGGGCCGACAATTGTTTGCCTGTTTTGCTGAATCAATGCTGCTGGAATTTGAAAAAATGTATACCAACTTTTCTTGGGGACGCAATCAAATTACTGTGGAAAAGATGGAGCAAATCGGTCATATTTCTGTCAAGCACGGTTTCAGACCTTTAATGTCATTTTGATGTGATTTGTTGTGGTTATTGGTTATTGAGGAAAGTTTTTCTGATAATAACCAGTAACTTTTTTTATACAGTTAATAGTGAATTTTTAACACTTAACTATTAACATTAGAGCAGCTCACACAACCCGAAGAAAAGTAGTTTGTAGTTCGGAACA
Source organism: Microcoleus sp. Pol7_B2 (assembly GCF_036701035.1). Lineage (NCBI taxonomy): Bacteria > Bacillati > Cyanobacteriota > Cyanophyceae > Oscillatoriales > Microcoleaceae > Microcoleus > Microcoleus sp. Pol7_B2. The sequence goes on from NZ_JAUBQB010000069.1 coordinate 27,326, forward strand.
AGCGGATGTGATTGGTGGCAAGAGTTGGTCTTTAATTCTTCTGATATTTGAATTTTGGCGAAAAAAGGTAATATAGACACGGCTGTTAAAGCTTCCGAAGGGGTCAGTTCGATCGCGCTGGTGTCGCTTTTTGGAGTTGGGAACAGTTCAGCAGGGTTAGGTCTTTTGTGGCGATGGGGAACCCAGGAGCGCTGGGAAATATGGGCCTAAAACTCAGAAGTAAGCCAAAATAGTGTAGCAAAAAACGAGGCTCCAGCCTCTGGTTTTCAACCAGCTTAGTAAGCCAAGCATAATTCAAAATTTACAACTTCCAAATTTCCCCTCTTTTTCAGCATCCCCTGACAGGGTAGGATCGGAAAATAGTCGATCGACAAAACCTTATAGAAATTATCCGCGTGCCAAACCCAGATCGTAAACCCTTACTCTTAGATTTTGAAAAGCCCCTGGCCGAACTCGAAGGCCGAATTCACCAGATTCGCGAACTCGCCGAAGAAAACAGCGTCGATGTCACCGACGAAATCCGCAAACTCGAAGCTCGCTCAGCCCAACTGCGACAAGAAATTTTCAGCAGTTTGTCCCCCATGCAGCGGCTGCAACTCGCCCGTCACCCGCGCCGCCCCAGCACGCTCGATTACATTCAGGCAATTAGCGACGAGTGGATCGAGCTTCACGGCGATCGGCGGGGCGGAGACGACCCGGCCCTCGTCGGTGGAATTGCCCGCATAGATGGGCGTCCCACAGTCATTATCGGCCATCAAAAAGGGCGCGACACTAAAGACAATATCGCCCGCAACTTCGGTATGGCTGCTCCCGGCGGCTACCGCAAAGCCCTGCGGTTGATGGAACACGCCGATCGCTTCGGAATGCCAATTTTCACCTTTATCGACACTCCGGGGGCTTGGGCGGGCTTAGAAGCAGAACAGCTCGGACAGGGAGAGGCGATCGCCTGTAACCTCCGAGAAATGTTTCGCCTCGACGTTCCCATTATTTGCACCGTCATCGGCGAAGGCGGTTCCGGCGGCGCTTTGGGTATCGGTGTCGGCGAGCGGCTGTTGATGCTGGAACATTCCGTCTACACCGTCGCCACTCCCGAAGCTTGCGCGGCCATTCTCTGGAAAGACTCTGGCAAAGCTAACTTGGCCGCAGAAGCCCTGAAAATCACTTCCTGGGATTTGAAAAACCTCGGTATTCTCGATCAAATCGTACCCGAGCCGATCGGTGGCGCTCACTCGAATCCCCTCAAAGCTGCTTCCATACTCAAACAAGCTTTGTTGGAAAACTTAGCAGAACTCACACAGCTTACGGCTCAGCAGCGACGCGAGCTTCGGTATCAAAAGTTTCGCCACATAGGTGTATTCACTGAAATTTCTGCTTGAGCCGATCGATTCAGAGTTATCAGTTATGAGTTAAAAATTCTTAACTTTAAACTCATAACTCACAGCTCATTATTCTGCCGATCAGTCAGCAGTGTTATAATTTCTCAGGTGACACCGGCTTAACAGTTCTTAATGTTCATCTCATAATTAACTGTTATCACCCGCAGCAGACAGTTGTTTAATTTGCCGAAGAAGGCTGCAACGCTGTAGGAAGTTGCCGAGCGAAAGTATTAGGACACTGAATGAACCATCCAACAACAAAGCAGGCTCTGATAACCGGAGCCAGCAGCGGTATTGGCAAAGCGACGGCTCTAGCGTTCGCCGCCGAGGGCATAAATCTGGCCTTAGTTAGCCGAGAGTCGGAAAACTTAGAAGCCGTTGCCGCAGCAGCCCGAGAAGTCGGAGTGAAAGCAGAAGCTTATCCCTTAGACTTGGCAAAAATTGAGCAAGTGCAAAGCAGCATCAGCGCGATCGCATCTCAATTGGGTTCCGTAGATATCCTGGTCAACAGCGCCGGCATGGGCTACACCGGCTCTTTGACGGAAACGCCCCTAGCCGAGTGGCAGAGCGTTCTAGACCTCAATCTGACTAGCGTTTGGCAGTGCATTTTAGGAGTTTTGCCCTCCATGCGCGATCGCAGATCGGGAATCATCATCAACGTTTCCTCGATCGCCGGCACCCAAGCCTTCCCCAACTGGGGAGCCTACTGCGTCAGCAAATTCGGTCTCATGGCTTTGTCTAAAACCTTAGCCGCCGAAGAACGGACTCACGGAATTCGCGTAACAGCAATCTGTCCGGGTTCTGTCAACACTCCCCTGTGGGACACAGACACCGTAGACGCCGACTTCGATCGCAGCTCCATGTTAACCCCAGAAATCGTGGCCCAATCAATTCTGCACGCAGTTCAGTTGCCAGCAAGTGCAGTAATTGAAGAAATCACGCTCATGTCCAACGCAGGAGTTTTGTGAACTTGAGATTTTAGACTGCTGGATTTTTCTCGAATTCAACAATCTTTGAATCTATAGCTATATCCCCCAATCCAAAATCGCAAATCGATTCACCCTCACACCAAATTGTTATGACAATTGCATCTTCCCCCGATTCCAATGGCTCGAACTCAATCTCGACTGACAGCATGAAACTGTTACAAACCGCAGACAACAACACCCCGCGCATCCCAACTCGACCAGATCGCAATTCCTCGAACGGTCAAGAATCCAGCGTGCCCAAACCTTCAGAAGTAGGCATGGAAGAAATGATGGAAGCCGTTCGTACAATGCTGCTGGGAGTAGGAGAAGACCCCGAACGTGAAGGATTGCTCAAAACCCCAAAACGGGTAGCAGAAGCAATGCGGTTTCTCACCAGTGGTTACAGTCAATCCCTCGAAGAACTCCTCAACGGCGCTATCTTTGACGAAGGCCACAACGAAATGGTACTGGTGCGAGACATCAGCGTATTCAGTATGTGCGAACACCATATGCTGCCGTTTATGGGTCGAGTTCATATTGCTTACATTCCCAACCAAAAAGTAGTGGGATTGAGCAAATTAGCCCGAATTTCCGAGATGTACAGCCGCCGATTGCAGGTGCAAGAGCGTTTGACGCGCCAAATTGCCGAAGCAGTTCAGACAATATTGGAACCGAAGGGAGTGGCCGTAGTAATGGAAGCCAGCCATATGTGCATGACGATGCGGGGTGTACAAAAACCCGGTGCTTGGACGGTTACGAGTGCAATGTTGGGCGTGTTCCAAGAGGAACAGAAAACTCGCGAAGAATTCCTGAATTTGATCCGCCACCAACCGGCATTCTTTTAGTCGGTTGACAGTTGACAGTTGGCAGTTGGCAGTTGGCATTTGGCAGTTAACAGTAATTAGTAAGTTGGGTTGAGGGACGAAACCGAACATAATCTATCCAGCAACGCTAATGACAGCCAGCCAACAGTCAGCAGCTAACAGTCAACTGTCAATAGCCAGAGGAAAGGCTGTGGAAGCAATTCCCTAATCTAAAATCTAAAATCTAAAATCAGATGACGATCGACTGATAAACCCATAAAATAGACGGGTGACTAATGACTTGTGACTAAATGAATCCTATTAAATTCGGTACAGATGGCTGGCGCGGTATCATTGCTGACGATTTTACATTCGATCGCGTAGCGTTAGTCGCTCCCCTAGCGGCACAAGTTCTCGCACAAATCGGCAGTAGCGATGGCAGCAGCGGTACCGTAATTGTCGGTTACGACCGCCGATTTCTGGCTGAAGAATTTGCCAAAACAGTGGCTGTTGCCGTCCAAAATGCAGGATTTGACGTGCTGCTGAGCGAATCCTACGCCCCCACTCCAGCTTTCAGTTTAGCTGCCAAACAATTAAATGCTTTGGGTGCGATCGTCCTGACAGCCAGCCACAACCCCGGTGCATATTTAGGGTTAAAAGTCAAGGGCGGATTTGGCGGTTCAGTTTCGCCCGAAGTTACTCAACAGATAGAAGCAAAACTCGAAAATCCGGCGGCACTTTCAGCAACTCCAGGCAAATTGGAGAATTTCAATCCTTGGCCGGCTTACTGCAAAACCTTGCGGGAAATGGTAGATATTGAGGGGATTAAAGAAGCAATCGCCAGCGGCAAAATTACAGTATTTGTAGATGTAATGCACGGTGCCGCCGCCGGAGGATTAGCTCAAATTTTAGAAGTTCCGGTACATGAAGTCAACAGCGATCGAGATCCGCTGTTCGGCGGCGGTGCACCGGAACCTTTGCCGCGCTACCTGTCGCAGTTGTTCCGCGTGATGCGAACTCACCAGCGGAAAAGTTCAGGTTTGTCCATCGGATTTGTATTTGACGGAGATAGCGATCGAATTGCAGCCGTTGACTCTAGCGGCAACTTTCTCAGTTCACAAATCCTAGTTCCCATCTTAATCGAACATTTAGCAAAACGGCGCGGCTTGACGGGGGAAGTCATCAAAACAGTCAGCGGTTCAGATATAATTCCCAAAATTGCCAAGCTGTACAACTTGCCTTTATTTGAAACGCCGATCGGTTACAAGTATATAGCCGATCGAATGTTAACCACCCAAGTCTTAGTCGGTGGCGAAGAATCGGGAGGAATTGGCTACGGTACACACATCCCCGAACGAGATGCTTTACTGGCAGCGCTGTACTTGTTAGAAGCAGTTGTCAAATCCGGGGAAGACTTAAGCGAAATTTACAGCCGACTGCAACAAGAAACAAGCTTTACTTCAGCTTATGACAGAATCGACTTGCACTTAGCAAACATGGAAGAAAGGTCGCGTTTGCTGTCGCTGCTGCAAAATCAACCCTTAACAGAAATCGCCGGCAAAGCAGTTGTAGATTGCAACAAAGTTGACGGATATAAATTCCGCTTAGCTGACGGAAGTTGGCTGTTAATTCGGTTTAGCGGAACCGAACCCGTGTTGCGGCTGTATTCAGAAGCGGCGACATTGAAAGAAGTTATGCAAAACTTAAACTGGTCGAAAGCTTGGGCGCATAATTAATCGGAGTTTTCAACCGCAGATGAACGCAGATGAACGCAGATGAACGCAGATAAATTGATATCAAATCTCTCTTTCTCCGTGTCCTCTGCGCCCTCTGCGGTTAAAAAAATCTTCTTCCTAAATAAAATAGTAGTGCCATAGCAATTCTCCGATTAATTGTGAACTATTTCTCTTCTCTTCTTCGCGTCCTTCGCGTCTTCGCAGTTCGTAAAAAATCCCTGGGTAAATTTTAATGAAAATAATGACCGATCGCAAATTGCTAGTTGTAGCTACGGGGAATCCGGGTAAACTCAAGGAAATGCAAGTTTATCTTCAGGATTTGGGATGGGAATTGGAACTAAAACCGGAAGAGTTGGAAATCGAGGAAACAGGCGAAACTTTTATTGCTAATGCTTGCTTGAAGGCGTCTGAAGTGGCAAAAGCAACGGGCAAATGGTCAATCGCCGATGATTCTGGTTTAATGGTAGACGCACTCGACGGCCAACCTGGGATTTACTCCGCACGCTACGGGAAAACTGATGCTGACAGGATATCTCGACTTCTCAAAGAATTGGGTAGCGAACAAAACCGGGAAGCACAATTTGTTTGCGCGATCGCGATCGCCCGTCCCGACGGTACAATTGCCTTGCAAGTAGAAGGAATTTGCCGTGGCGAAATCCTCCACACTCCTCGCGGTACGGGAGGTTTCGGATATGACCCCATTTTCTACGTACCCACACAGCAACAGACTTTTGCAGAAATGACACCCGATCTCAAGCGATCACACTCTCACCGCGGTCGAGCCTTTCATGCTCTATTACCACAAATGCCGAACCTTGTCAACTCCTAATGAATAAAAAAGCCCAAACAGGGGGTAACTGTGGCATTGGATATTGACACTTAGGTATCAAAACTGAACAGGAAAGAGGTATTTCGTTGGCAATGATTAGTTACCGATAACCAATTACCAATGCCCTGTTTGGCCAATGCCCAATGCCCCAGTATCTTAGATTGCCTCCAAGTTCTTTTCCCCAGTCCGAATCCGAATAATTTGTTCTACAGGAGAGATGAAAATCTTGCCGTCGCCAATCTCGCCCGTGCGGGAAGCCGCGATAATTTTATCAACCACCATGTCAACTTGATCGTTTTCCACAACAATCTCCACCTTGAGCTTTTGCAAGAACTCAACGGTGTACTCAGAACCGCGATAGCGTTCTGTCATGCCCTTCTGACGGCCAAAACCTCTAACTTCAGAAACAGTCATCCCCACAATACCAGCATTGACGAGTGCGATTTTCACTTCGTCTAGTTTAAAGGGGCGAATAATAGCTTCAACCTTTTTCAAGTTTTTCACTCCTAACAGTTAGTACCTTCGTTATATTACTTAATCGGCGTGACATCTTTTAATATCACGGCCAACAGCAAGTATTTTGTCAAGTATATTACCCTATCTTGTACTCACGATGAAATGCACGCCAACCTTTAACAATCTTCTCGGATTTTTCGGGGGCGCGGGTTCTGGGCTCCGGCTGATCGCGGTAGAGTTAAGAAGACTGCAGCAGGCGTCCCCCGCCGATCTGCTAAAACAGAAAAAGAACGCAGGAGACAGGAGTTTTCCGAGTTTCCGCTTTGCTATGTCAGATTTGCACGTATTGCTGAAAACTATAATTGCCAGAGGCGGTCAGTTAAACTATTCTTATGCACCCAGCCAGCCCTCCCCCTGACCGCAGCGGGCTTGATGCCCTACTGAGAAATCGCCCCTTCCTCGCCTTGTGGACGGGCCAGTTATTGGCCCAAGTGGCGGATAAAATCTTTTACGTATTGCTGATTATTCTGCTCAAAACCGGCGACTACCGACCCTGGCCGGTTTCTTGGCAACATTCGGAAAATTCTATGCTGTCAGCGGTGATGATTGCCTACACAGTGCCGGCGATCGTCTTTGGTTCCATAGCCGGTATCGTGGTAGACCGCTTTTCCAAAAAACAAATGCTGGTCGCCTGCAACGTGATTCGAGCCGGGTTGATTGTAGCTTTGCCGTTTTTGCCCAAAGCTTTCGTGGTTTTGTTGACGATGACGTTTTTGATCTCTACCGTAACGCAATTTTTTGCTCCGGCAGAGCAGGCTGCAATCCCCCTGGCCGTGGGGCGAGAGGGACTGATGTCGGCAAATGCGCTGTTCGCCTCGTCCACAATGGGCGGGATTATTGTCGGGATGACGATCGGCGAACCGCTGTTTAGTTGGGTAAAACACAGCTTCGGAGCCGATTCTCAAGAGTTTATGCTGGGCGGGTTGTACCTGATATCTGCCGGTTTGATCTATGCCATGCGGATCAAAGAAAGTCATGCCGGTAGCAGTGGCAAAAACGTCCATCCTTGGCAAGATCTCAAAGAAGGTTTGCGCTATTTGAAACACAATCACCTTGTCAGCAACGCGATGGTGCAGTTGACAATTTTGTATTCCGTGTTTGCGGCGCTTCAGGTGCTGGCGATCGCGCTTTCAGGCAAAATAGGTCTCAAAGAAACTCAATTTGGCTTTTTGCTCGCTGCTGCGGGAATTGGAATGGTCTTCGGTGCAGCCTTTTTGGGACACTGGGGTCATCGAATGCACCACAAACCTCTGCCTTTAATCGGTTTCTTGATGATGGGTTTTGTATTAGCAATGTTTGCCTTTACTCGACAGTTATGGGTGGGATTCGGATTGAGTGCTCTGTTCGGTTTTGGTGCTTCCTTAATTAACGGGCCGATGCAGGCTCTGATTCAAGAAAAAACTCCAGAATCTATGCGGGGCAAAGTCTTTGGATTGGAAAACAATGCCATTAATATTGCTCTGAGCCTGCCTTTAGCACTGACCGGCCCGCTGACGGATGCTGTCAGTAATGCTGTCGGCGACGATGACTTGGGCTTGCGGATCGTGTTGCTGAGTTTGGGCTTTTTGGTCTCCGTGATGGGAATGGCAGCTTGGAAACATACTCGCAAAGTCTTGCAGGATGTTCTCTGAACTTTGCAAAGAAGGCAGAAGGCAGAAGGCAGAGGGGATGGGTGTCAACTTAAGGTCAAATGTAGTACCGATCTAGTGTTTGACGATGATTGTGGATATCCCCTGATAGTTGGGGCCAACCAGAGCATTCTCTTTAGTTTCCCTTCTTAACGGGAATGGGAGCAGGATCGAGACTCGCGTCTAAACAAAATTTATCAAGGGTTTTAGGCTAGTGTTGACACCAATGGGAAGAGGGAAGAGGGCTTTCTTTTCGCGATCGATCCATAACATAGCAACCGCCCTGATGATTATGACGTTCTTAATTGCTGAAACGATTGTTTTTCTTGTCGAATGCCGAATCACGAATGCTCTAAAAGCGTCATATTGCAGTAAACAGGCATAGAGCCCACTATTTCCTCTGTTTCTTTTCTTCCTCTGCTGTTCCACAATTTCTCGATCGGGCTAACTCTCTGCGGTCGCGCAATCTTTTGTAAAATCTCACCACTTAAATTTTCCTAGTTTCATTAATTGAGATTAAAGTAGTATAAAAGCTTTCATTAAAAATCATAATTAGTTTAAGGAAGGAAATTCTGTGCAACTAAAAACTAAAGTGACCATCAGGCGTGCAACTGGTGGATTTGCTCTGATTGACAGCTTGATCCGCCACGGCGTCAAGCATATTTTTGGTTATCCCGGCGGTGCAATTCTGCCGCTTTACGACGAACTCTACCGCGCCGAAGAAACTGGCGCTATCAAACATATTCTGGTGCGCCACGAGCAAGGTGCTGCTCACGCGGCTGACGGATACGCCCGCGCTACCGGCAAAGTAGGGGTTTGTTTTGCTACTTCGGGCCCCGGCGCAACTAATTTGGTAACGGGGATTGCGACAGCCCACATGGATTCGATCCCGATGGTAATTATTACTGGTCAGGTTCCTCGTCCGGCGATCGGCACTGATGCGTTTCAGGAAACTGATATTTACGGGATTACCCTGCCAATTGTCAAGCATTCTTATGTAGTGCGCGACCCGAGAGATATGGCGCGAATTGTGGCAGAAGCTTTCCACATCGCGAGTACAGGGCGGCCGGGGCCAGTCTTGGTTGACGTGCCCAAGGATGTGGGTTTAGAAGAATTTGACTATCTGCCCGTGGAACCCGGATCGGTGAGAATTCCGGGCTACCGGCCGACGGTGAAGGGAAATCCTCGGCAAATTAATCAAGCAATCTATTTGCTGCAGGAAGCAAAGCGTCCTTTGCTTTATGTCGGGGGCGGGGCGATCGCAGCCGGGGCCCACGAGGAAATTAAGGAACTCGCCGAACTTTTCCAATTGCCGGTCACGACAACGCTGATGGGCAAAGGTTCCTTTGACGAAAACCATCCTTTGTCGGTGAAAATGCTGGGGATGCACGGCACTGCTTACGCTAATTTTGCCGTTACCGAGTGCGATTTGCTGATTGCTGTGGGGGCGAGGTTTGACGATCGCGTGACCGGGAAATTAGACGAGTTTGCCGCGCGCGCAAAGGTGATTCACATCGATATCGATCCGGCGGAAGTAGGCAAAAATCGCGGCCCTGATGTGCCGATTGTCGGAGATGTCCGCCAAGTTTTGGTCGATTTGCTGCGTCGCTGTCGGGAAACTGGAGTGTCGGGGAAGGCCGGACAGACTGCGGAATGGCTGCACAGGATCGATCAGTGGAAACAGGACTATCCGTTAGTTGTGCCTCATTATCCAGACATTTTGTCTCCGCAAGAGGTGATTTCGGAGTTGGCTACTCAAGCGCCGGATGCTTACTACACAACAGATGTCGGTCAACATCAAATGTGGTCGGCTCAATTCTTGAACAACGGGCCGCGCCGCTGGATTTCTAGTGCTGGTTTGGGCACGATGGGTTACGGGGTGCCGGCTGCTATGGGCGCAAAAATGGCGCTACCCGATGAGCAAGTGATTTGTATTGCTGGCGATGCTAGCGTGCAAATGAATATTCAAGAGCTGGGGACATTAGCACAATACGGCATTAATGTCAAGATTGTTATTGTAAATAACGGCTGGCAGGGAATGGTGCGGCAGTGGCAGCAGGCATTCTACGGGGAGCGTTATTCGTCGTCGAATATGACTGTGGGGATGCCGGATTTTGTGATGCTGGCTGAAGCTTATGGGGTGAGAGGGATGCTGGTTTCGCGGCCGGAGGAACTCAAAGATGCGATCGGGCAAATGCTAGCTCACGAGGGCCCGGTGGTGATGAACGTTAAGGTGACGAGGGACGAAAACTGCTATCCGATGGTAGTTCCAGGTAAGAGCAACGCTCAAATGGTTGGCTTGCCTGAACGTAGCAAGTTGCAATCTGCGGAGTTGATTTATTGTCCGAGTTGCGGCGCTAAGAATGTTTCGACCAATAAGTTTTGTCCTGAGTGCGGGACAAAAGTTTAACGAGTTTTGAGTGGGGACTTAGGCTGTGCCTATTAGTCTCAACTTAAGGTCAAACCTAGTCATAGACTGCTGTTTATCGGCGATGGCAGATCCCCCCTAGCCCCCCTTAATCAGGGGAGAACCGGAGCAATCTCAAAATCCCCCTTCTTAAGGGGGATTTAGCAGGGCGGATTTATTGTCTGAATAATAAATTAGGGGATTGGGCTATTTGCTGATGCGCGCCCTCGGGATTTAACTGGTTTGTCACGGGGACAAAAG
>NZ_JAUBQB010000070.1:0-37742 GCF_036701035.1 Microcoleus sp. Pol7_B2
TGCACGCTAACTTACTCTCCATTTTTGGAAACAATACCTAATTTACCAGGGTTTGAGCCTTAACTGAACCGTATTGAGTTATTACCAAGTTTGATGCCAATTAGTTAGTTGGATTCAATGGGATTCGCTTAGTAACAATGCTCATAAATTCACCCTCACTTGGAGCAGGCATAAGGAAACTCCACTCGCTGATATGAGCGAACTGTAGCCTGTAAAGCCAGCGAATCGTGTATGTTACCCCGTAGCTCGATCCAAAAACCATTACCCTTACCCGTTCACAGCCATCAGATTGAGCTGGCAAACTATTGGCACCCCTGATAATCGACGGTAAAGTATCGTCTGGACTAGGCACAAAATCCAGATTTTGCGAATAAACGAATTGTGGCCTGAAACTTGGTGTCCTTGCCAGCCTAATATCAAAGTTTGTTGTCATCATTTGAGCCTCCTACTCGTTCTAGGGGATTAGTCGCGTGGAAGATGTTCCAGATATTCTGGGTGGCGTGATTAGTTCTAGGTTGGACAAGTGGCGCATCAAAAAAAACTCAACCCACTAACGTGACTAAAAGAGAATTTTTAGATGCCATCTTCTATCAACTCAAGAATTAATCGTTCCTCCCGTCGCCCGGTGTAGGTGCTGTCGGTGCGTTGGATTCGCTCGCTATTCGCCAGCACAGGGCGCTTGCTAGTTGGTTTTGTTCGACACGCTCAAGAACTCGCACTGTGGGAAACCAAAGCTGCAAGTGGGATAAGTCGCTGTTGACGCTACCCGAATACGCTTTGAATGGATCGCTCTCCAAACAAACCAAGGTTCGCAAAGCATACAGTTCATCCAAGTTGAGTCCATCCAATCGGTTGATTAAGGATTCGATTGAATATTTTCGGAGTGCTGTGTAGGTCGCCACGGCTTGTTCCTCCAGTTGCCACCAACTCATCATGTTGGCTCGTTCGGTGGCACACAAAATCTCGTGTTTCCGAACGCACAGGTAAATCGGTTGTCCCTCTTCCTGTATCAAATTATCTCGGTCATCGAGCAGGCGACCCATGACGGTTTCAGGGCGAACGTCGGTCACTTCCATGCGCCCCATTGTGGTGGTGACGCGGGGATTGGGTATTTCTACAAAGCTTGGTTGGGCGGGTTGCGATGGCTGCCCGTAATCTGCGAACATAGAGGAAATCTCCATTTATTTGTGAGTGCCAAACCCCGCCCCAGAAGATTTCCAGTCAGAGGGGGCGGGGTTTGGTTTGGTTTTTTTGTCAGCCCGCGAACGCCAATCTGCGAAAGTTTTGCGGGCGTTGGGTTTAAGGCGCTTTTGAGTTAGTGCGCGGGCATTCCCTTGCGGGAGTTTACGGATGACCGTTTTACGCTCTTGGCTAGCTCTGCGTGCGTCTATGAGGGTTAGTATAATCTATAAGTTGCGAAGTTGCTACTTCGCACTAGGAATAAGTTGCAACCCAAACTGCGTCGGAGCCTTATGAAACAATGGAGAGAGAAGTTGCGAAGTTTAGTTTTAGCTACTGTGCCAGCAAAAAAAGAAGACCCAGGTTACGCCGCCCTTCGGGGTCACATACCAAAAAGCCTATATAAACGGTTTAAAATGTTTTGCCTTGAACGTGGTGTGGACAACAGCCAAGGTCTAGAAGACTTGATAAATGAGTATTTTGAGTTGAAAGATAAGCAAGAACAGGAGGCTTCCATCCCAAAAACGGCAGAGAGCAATACGTTCAACAGTAGTGGTTGAGGAATTGCCGGTCGTTGTTTCCCCCTCTTGGGCTACCAAAAGCAAGCAGGGCAAAGGAACCAAGAGAGCTAGTTGATGTCTAATCGTTGTCTAGCAATAGAGAAACTTTGGCACTACCCTCAAAACCAACAAATAAGCTAAAAGCTTTAGCTGACAAAGGTTTTAGGTACGATCTGGCGTTTCAAACTTTTTGGATTTAAAGACCCTCAAACGCTTACTGGGAGAAACTGGAGGCATTTCAAACTTGGAGCTACGAAAACGGTTGGTTTAACAGGTTGCACTAAGAATGCCCTCCATAGGTTATAAGCCTTGCAGCCCGGATGTTTAACAGGTTGCACAACCATCGGTAAGTAGGGTGGAAGACCAATGAAATAGACAACTATCTAGCAAAGGAGAAAATTCTACTGACCGAATCAGTTAGAGCCGTCCAAACCGGGCGTGCAAATAGGTTCTCTCACCGTCGATGGGTTCATGCTGCCGTCCGGGCAGTTACCGGATGAGCCAGACACAGGCGGCTGAGTGTATTGGAGGTGACCCAGTTTACGCCATAAAATTTTTAGGTTCTAAGGAGGGTAAAGCCATACTGGGTGAGAATTTTACGCCATAAACTTTTGAACCCACTTTCCGCACCCTCCACTGTCACAATCGGTTTTTGTGGAATTTTGTGAACCAAAATAGTCACTTTTTATACACGCAAGTGGGAAATTGGACTTGCGATCGCCAGTTCAATTTCGCCAAACTCCGAAAATTCGTAGTGTGACAGTTCAGGGTGCGGAATGTGGGATACATATAGGCTTTTCCTGAATTTGCCAACAGTGTCTTTTAAACATCACCTGTTAATCAAACAACCAGATCAACCCTATTCAGTTGATTAATTCTTTGACTAAGGCTGCACCCTTAGTTAAATCAGCAGCAGCTAACACTACTACTCGCCAAGGCGGATTATTATTGGTAAGCCGATCGCGAATCAAGTGATCGCGTCTCCGATTCACGCCTTTATGAAATGCTGCCCCATCAATATAAATTGCCAATCTTCGTTCTGGTACAGCAAAATCAGCAATAGAAATTGGGTTATTAGCTGGCACGGGAACTTGTTTTTCTGGTTGAAATCCGTGTTGTTCAAATAAGCGTAAAAACTTTAGTTCTAAAGGCGAACCCACACCCGCATTATATGCTTCTAACCAAGGAAGCGGATCGTCAAGGTCGCCAGTTTCTAAGGGACGAGTAACCGGGGGTGATTGTGCTAATTGTTCTAATGCGGGGATTACTTGCAGCCAGTTTAGTAGTTCGTGATAGCGTTGATTTTGATAAGATTTTAGGCAACGATAACAGGCTGTTTCGCAATTAGGATGATCTAAATGAGCGATCGCCTCTTTCGCCACTTGATCAAACTCAGTAGCAATGCGACGCAGATAACCGCTTCCACCTAAACTCGGATCGATAAATGTTAACGATACTAGACCGTAACGTTTTCCGCCATTATTAACTTGCCACATTCCCTCAAACTCAAAATCAACCTCCGAACCGTCTAGCATATATAGATGCTGCATTCCAGCTTTCAGTGCATAGCCTAGAGATAATCCCCAAGACTGGAAATCCTCTTTTGGCATAGAACTGGGAACGGGTAACACTAGCCGTAATACTTCTGCTTTACTAGAAGTAGCGATCGCTAATGGTTGCGGTGACTTCCCAGCTTGCGGACATTTATCTGCATGACCAAAGGGATCGTCTTGATCGGATTTGCGTGTTTTTCGCCGTCCTTGCGTGGTATTTTGCCGATCAGGATTTTCTAGAATTCGTCCACAATCGCTACAAAGTAGATATCCCTTCACCTCGTTGTGTAGTAGAGGAATACCATCAGTACGTTCTTTGTCAGTAGGAGGTAAACCTTCATTAATCCAGCGAACTTCCTCATCCCGACTTAGGCGCAGTCCCCATCCTGGGGTGACAGTCCACCTTGCTATTACTTGTCCGTTCCATTGGGGATGAGTTTTTACTAAATTGCGCGTAGCATAGCGTTCTTCTTCATCGAGAATTGGACTTTCGTCCCGTCGTGCTAAAAATCCGGCAAATTCACCCGCCGGCAATGACTTTCCTGGCGCATTATTTCTGCAACGGGGACAAGAAGGTTCGTTGGCATCAAATCGTAACTCGCAAGTATTACATAATCGATACAACCAAGTAGCACTTTCGGTTCTAGGATTCCAAGGTGAAGCGTTATCCAAACCGATGACTTTCCAGCGTTTGGTACGGGCGAAAACTTGAGCATTGGGCTGAAATTGAGCAATACCGAAGCGACGGGCTACGCTGATGGGGTCATCTTCTCGTTCGTCGCCCAACAATCGCAGTGCTGCGGGTTGGGTAGGAAATTCGTAACCGGGAAGGATGCCAAATTCGGCGAAACGGCGTAAGGGATACCCACCAGAACGATCGTCTGCTTCATTAGCATTGCGTTTTTTGTCGGTTTCAATCCCTAAAATTCGGGCTATTAATTGGGCGGCGCGGGTGCCAGCGCGTTCTCCTTGTAGTTCGGCGGAGTAGGTATTGAGGGCGGTTCGTAGTTCTTTGACTTGTCGGGCGGTGCGGTTAATGACATCTTGAATACGTGATGCTAAGGTTTTTAAATGCTCACGCAATTGCGTTTCACTCAGTCCCGCTTCATTTAAGACTGTTTCTTCCCAAGCTTCTTGTGCTAGAGTAACAGCCCGATCGAATTGTGCTTGCACGCCATTAATTAAAGCATCCACCGCTTCTTGTTTAATATCACCTTGCGGGGAAACATATTCAACCATTTTACCAGCTAAACCCGGTTCGGCTGCACCAAATGCGATCGCATTTAAATGCCGGAAAATTACATCTCGGTTGCCCAATGCTAAAGCCGGTGCAGGTACTTCCCCAGCTATCATTTCTGTGGGTTTATCGTAAAAATATTGATCGTGGGGTGTATTGCGTGCATAACTGACGACTAAACCAATGCGGGTACGCCGTCCGGCACGTCCTCCCCGTTGAGCATAATTATCGGGGCGAGGTGGTACATTTCGGAGGATAACTGCATCTAACCCACCAACATCAATGCCCATTTCTAAAGTAGGAGAACAAGCTAATAAATTAACTTTTGATTCTGTTGCTGGTGCTTTAAAATCCTCTTCAAGTTCTACTCTAACATCGTTAGGAACTTGGGCAGTATGTTCTCCAGCTTCTAAAGGAACAAAATTATTGGCAAGAATCCGTTTTACATTGCGATTTTCTAACACTTCTGATTCTGACCAATGTTTTAAATTACCGTGACAATAAGAACAAGGTAAATTTTTTTTCGCTCCTAACTTATGAGCGGAACAAACTTCACAACGGTAGCGTTGTTGTGCGGTGGCTAAATGCAGATGAACTACTTCCGCATTCACTTGTAAAAGATTTATTTTCTCTCTAGCACCGTATAATTCTGAAGCGACTAAGAAACTACCATTTTGCAACCACGCTAACAGTTCTACCATCTGTTCCTCTGTTGGTTCAATGCCACCACAGCGAGTTAGTAAGTGTTTAAGAATGCGCTCTAAACTGGGCGCTCTCCCACCTGCTTTTGGTTTACGCCAAGGGTTATGTAGTTTAATGCCATAAGGTATGGTGGCACTATCTAAATAAGGGACAGGTTGTTCACTTAAAAAAGCATAACCTTGGGGTTGTTTCATCCGTCGTTCCCATTCAGCGGCTTTTGTATAACTGGGAGAACTGGGATGTTGAGGATGATAACGTAGTAATTCGCGAGAAAGACAGCCGCGAATGCGAATTTCATCTAACAAACAACGAGAAATATATTCTAAAATTTCCTGAGAAATACCTAAAATTTTGGCAATTTCTAGCCCGTTAGTTTGCACGTATTCATCTAAATGGTGATATTTAACTTGCACTAAGCCCAAGTTCATTAATGTGGCACGATATCCAGCATTTACTGCTAATTCATCAAGCAAAGGTGCTTCTTCCCAAACACGAATTCTGTATTTTGTTTCATCATTTAGAAAGACGGTGGGGTTAGCTGGGACGTATTTGTTATCATGTTCTTTCCCGCCCATATCTCCCAGCAATTCTACGACTCGCTGTAAGGAAAGTGAATCATTTTTCTGTTCTTTTAAAATTTGTATCACCCGTCGCCGCATTCGATCGTACCGACTGGTAAAAACAATAAATCTTGCTTGGTGGGCGGCATCTTGACGGCTATCGCTGAAAACTAACAAGCGTTCTTTGCCATCATGGTTAGGTTGGTTAGAGTTAGCTTGGGCTAAGGCTTCTACTAATCCTTCACTCAGCACTTTTACGGCGGCTGAAGTTCCCAATGCTACGGGGGTAATAACATTTCGGCTTCCGGCTGTACCACCACAACACAGGCAACGGGTACGGGCAGGGGCGAGGGTGACTTGCCAAGGGTAGTCCTTGGGATTGGTACTGAAGGAGAGAGTCGAGGTATCAAAGGAACCTTGCAGAACGGGGCGTTTTTTGATTTGTTTGGTTTGTTTTTGACTACCTTTGCGAGTTGTACGGGCTTGGGGTTGGGGCTGGAGTTCTTCTTCGCTGTCTTCCTCGGTATCTGCTTGCATATCGAACCGACTGTGGTCATAGAGCATCCATTCTGGGCTACCATCGGGAACGGCAGAAGGTTGCAGAAGTTGAGAAGTGGATTCGCCAGATTCGCCAATAAAGCGCAGGTAATCAGCACCGCAGTTACGACATAGATATAAAGGTGCTGTTTGATGCCCGCAGTGACAGCGTTCTTCGCCCATTGGGTAAAGTTTGCCGCAGGCGGGGTTAATACAACGGTGGA
Source organism: Microcoleus sp. Pol7_B2 (assembly GCF_036701035.1). Taxonomy (NCBI): domain Bacteria; kingdom Bacillati; phylum Cyanobacteriota; class Cyanophyceae; order Oscillatoriales; family Microcoleaceae; genus Microcoleus; species Microcoleus sp. Pol7_B2. The sequence continues at coordinate 6,553 of NZ_JAUBQB010000070.1, forward strand.
ATTGCCAGCCGCCTCGAATTAAGCGATGGGCGCGGAGTTGCAATGCGCCGGTGGTGCCTTCTGGTAAGGCTGCACCAACTAGCAGGGCGGTTTCTACTTCGTTTCTTAGTTCGCTATCGTTACATTGAGAGCGTTCTTGAATTTCTGCTTTGACTTTTTCGACTATTTGTGATATTGATAGGGGCGATCGCATCAACCAGCGATTTAAGTCCCACAGCAAGCGGGCATGATGTACTGCAACTTCTAAAGGCGTGCCTGGGGGTTGGTTGCCTAATGCACAGAGGGTTTGTCTAACGGCTTCGTGGTTGGTGAGGTCGAAGTCTTTGATTGTGATAGGTTGAGGAGAATAGATAGCGGTTTCAGGAGTTTGAATATCTTGCAGTTCTTCACCAATGACTCGAATTGTATTTTTATTAGCGCCTGTTAGCTTACTGAAGAAATCTTGAACCGCTTCATCTCGTAGTTGAATTCTTTCTTGTTGGGTGTATTGTTCTTCAGAAACACTTTTAATTGTAGCGGAAGTACCAACGGGAATTAGTTGAGGATAGCGACGGGTTTGAATCTCGGGAGAAATGTTAGTAAAATAATCTTGTTTGGCATTAGTTAAATGCGCTTTTAATCGTCGCACGAGTAAGGCGATATTGCTGCCTAGTGTTCCCCGATAAGTATGAACTTCATCTAAAACTAAAAAGTGGCAACGATGGTTTGCAAAAATTGCTTCTCTATCGGCTGGACGAACTAGCAGATATTCCAGCATCATATAATTAGTTAAAAGAATATGAGGCGGATTTTTCCGAAGTTCTTCCCGTTCTGCTTGTTTCGTACCCCTGTCGTATTTTCTAACAGATATTGCACCTTGCCAACCGGATTTTTGCAGGAAATCATTAATCCGCAATTCTTGGTCATTGGCAAGGGCGTTCATCGGATAAACTAAGATGGCAGTTAATCCCGATTTTTTGAATTGAATCGAGTCTTCTATGGCATTTTGAATAACTGGTAATAGGAAAGATTCTGTTTTACCGCTACCTGTTCCAGTGGTGACAACTAAGGGGGAAGCGTTAGCGCCTAAAAGATGAGAAATTGCTTGACTTTGGTGTAAGTAAGCATATTCGCTTTTTGTCCTTTTTCTCATGACTGTTGCCAATTGGGAATCAATTGGTAAATCATGCCATTTAACACCGTTTTTGAAAGGACGATGGGCTTGATAAAAGGGTTCTTGGGCTAAAAATAATGGTGTATCTAATTCTCTTTCTAATGCTGTTTTTAGTTGGGGGTCTTTAGCCCGAAATTCGGTTTTAAGATAATCTTTGTATTCTTCTGTTACTTGATCAAGAATGCGAATAGGATGGATAGGTTGATGTTGGGTAATAGTTAATGAGAAATTACTGATAGAGGGTTCATTTTCCTCTGTATAGGCTTTTTCAGAATCTATGTTGTTAGGTTCTTCTTTTCCAAGTCTTTGATTAACATATTGGAAAAAGTGAGATTCTAAGGAGTCGCTGAGAGTGGAAGCATCGATAATTTCTCTTAGTTGGGCGAAATCCCAAGTTTCGGGAATTCTCGAAAATAGCAAATCGAGTTGGCTAGGGGAAACTATATCAACTCCCGTACAATCTAAAATTGCCATTTTTTGGCTGAGAAAGATGCTAGTAGCAACTAGGGAATCGTCGCCTTTCTCTAGGATTTCTTGCAATTTAAAAGTAGAGCTCATAATTTGTTTAAATTAGTTACTATAGGGCAATTTCTTGTAATTCTTCATCTCCAACATAGATTTCTGCATAGAGTTCAGCAGATTCTTGCAAATTTTCTGACTCCAATTCTAACTAGAATCGCTGAATGGCAGATATGACGAGATCGTTGGGTGTTTTAAATCCATATTCTTCGTAATTTTTAAGGAATTTGATTTGAGATTCATCTAGCTTTTAGGTTTGTTCTTTCATTTCTTCTTTCTCCTTGATTTAGGTTTTTCAGTTGGGGGTGCGGTAAGTTGAAAAGTGCCATCATCGGTAGAAACTGCATTTGTATTTACTTCTGAAATGGGTAACTCTATCACGGGTTTTGGTAGATTTTCGTTGAGGGGAATATCCCAATAGGGGTCATATTTTTGGGTGAATGCTTCTAGTCCGATGTTTTGCAGTTCGTCAAAGCAAGCGAGGCAGAGTTGGGGTGCTTTGGGGTAACTTTTGTGGCTGAATGTTGATAGAATGTGGGCGTATTGTTCACGGTTGAGCCCGTAAGCATCAGCGACAACTGCATCAATGGCGGCGCGTATTTGCCATCTTTCGTCATCAGTTGATAAAACTGGGAAAGTTAATTTAGGTTTTAGGTTTCGGGTTTCAGGTGTCAGGTGTTTTGTTCCTAAAACCTGATCCTTGATACCTAACACCTCTTCATATTCTCGCCATTCGTTACGGAGTTGTTCTTGCCAGAGGGGTAAGTATCCGGTATGGTTGCAGGTGAGGCGAAGGGCAGAGTGCGAAAGGAAGGTTTTAAGAGTTAGGTTTGGGGTATTAGGTACAGGCGCTGCAAACAGAAGATACTGAGTTACATTTGCACTTACCATTTGTCTTAAACACCAGTCAAAAGCAAATGAATTAGTAACAGTAATAACAAATAAAATTGTAAGATAAGCTCTATCATTTGGACTTTGTTCTATTCCAACTGAATGACCACAAGTTATACCAGCAGGTAGTAAACTAAAAATACTAGTTCGTTCATTAGTTGCACTTGCAATAGCACGATAAGCAAGACGTATAACTTTTCCCCTTTCGGAATATACTGGCTTATCAACAAGTTTTATTAAAGAAATTATATAACGAGGTGAATCTTCCCAGTGATCGTCATATTGCCAAAAAGTTTTACCCTCATGCAGTACAAAATAACCCATCTCTAATAGTTCCTTAGCTACATCTGGATCGCGTGGATCTTTGCCTTCTGGTAAAATTTCAGAAGTGGGAGTGAAGCGCCAAGCATCATCGGTCATATTGAGTTCACGACCTAGTTTAATGCCTAAGCGATCGCAAACTTTCCCAAAAGGTTCACCATTAGCAAAACAAACTTTAGCAACTTCCAAATCTTTTTCTGACTGCAACTCTAGCAAGCTAAGATAATCACCGCCTGTCTTTTGAACAAAATCAAGATTATAATCAAGCGGTGGACGTTCCTTTTTGTCACGAAATAGCCATTCATCATCATGAAGATAAAACCCACAAGGAAATTCAGTAGTTATTTTTCCTTTTTGAGCAATTACAGTGGCAAACTTAAAACTCAAGTGAATTTCAAATATTTTTCGTCTATTCTCAAATGAGTAACAGCATTTTAGCCCCATATTTTCTAAATAAAGCTGCCTGATTCCTGTTGCACCTTCATTAGCATGAAAAGCAGAAGGAACCACAACACCTGTTAATCCTAATGGTTTTAGTAATTGTGCATTTCGTTCCATGAAAACACGGAAAACATCTTGTTTTCCAATAGTCTTTTCACCATTAACTATTGCTATTTGATATTTATAAATAGACTTAATAACCCGTTCATCACTTCTAAAACCTTCTATATAATTTTCATGCCCCTCAGCAATTTCAGGATTAGCTTTTAGTTTCTTTTCAATTTCCGTTCTTTCTCGTTTTGTTGGTGCTTCTAAAATATTGAAATCGTAAGCAGCAAAAAACTCTTTATCTGCTGGTAACATCCTATCCCAAGGCGGATTACCCAAAACAGCATCAAAACCTTGTCTATTTCCTAAATTCCCACTCGGATAAAACACCTCAGCAAACGTCAAATCATAAGACAAAGCTGGCACACATTCACCCGACACCAAAACCGCCAACAAATCCTCACGTTTAGATGGTACACTTTCCACACCCAAACCCCGCGCAATCATTGCCAAAAGCTTTGATTTTTCAGGGTTTAATTGTTCCGCATCAGAACTTTCTAAAACCTGATACCCAAAACCTGAAACCTGCCCTAAATCTTCCGGTAAATCTCCCGTTGTTCCCACCGTTTGCACTAAGCCAGAATAAGCAATATCGTCACACTTATTCTTACCCAACATTACCCCACCCGCCCATGCAGCCGCTACAATTTTAAAAGGAGTTAAAGCCCGATCTAACCTTGTCTTTGCTGCTTCCTTCGCCAGAATTTCGGAAATATTTACCCCGATAGTTGCTTCCAAATCTTGGACGTGCTTTAATGCGTCACTAATCGCTTCTCTAAACTGTTGATTCACCCCTTGCCAAATTAGCTTTTGTACATCATCTTGTGAACCTGGTTCCTTCAGTAAATGCTCAAAAAATGGCCCCGTTAAAGAATCTCCCACTACCAAACGGTGATCTAAAAAAGTCAAAGGCAACCCTTCACCATGAGACTCTAACCAAAGGGATAACTTCGCCAATTCCACCGCTAAGGGGTTCTTATCCACACCATAAAGACAGTGCACCGCTACTAACCGCCGACACAAAGCGATCGCCTCAGTTTGAGAATAACCAGTTTCCTCTTTTTCAGGTGCAGAAGAAGGCAAATATTTCAACAATTTATCATCAGGATCGGGTAAATCTATGATCCGTTGACGGTAGAGTTTGGCTTTAGATAACGCCGCTTCTAGTAATTGGGTTTCTGCTGATAATTCTGCTGAGAAAATTCGGTTTTTTATTTCTTCCGCTTGCTTCTCTGCTTCCGTCGCCAACTCATCGCATAAGCGGCAAGCTTCATATAATTTATCCCCTAAAAACCGACAAGCTTCTACCAAAAAATGACCGCTTCCCATTGCAGGATCTAACACTTTCAACTTGAGAATTTCCCCTGGTTTGGGGTCATCTTTAGGCGATTTTTCATTGATTTGGGGTTCCAAAGTTTCCTGAACCAAAAAACGCACAAAGGAATGAGGCGTATAATAAGAACCACTCGCTTTTCTACCCAATCCCACCCGCAGATAAAAACGCCGAGGCGGAATTTGCTCTATCCAATCAACCTTCGTCTTTTTCCCGCGTTTAGGTGTATCTTCTTCCTCTTCTTCTGTTTCCTCTTCTTCCTCTTGTTCCAACTCTACACTAAAGCCCTTACTACTAACTGACCGATACTTTTCCCCTTGAGCAACTGGAACAACTACCTCTAACTTTTGCCGCCTTAATCGACACATTGGTTCATTGGTAATTCCCGGTTCTAATTCCAACAAAGCTTCATAAACTCGCCCTAAATCTTCCACATCCAAAGAACCATAATGCACCCTTTCCCGTGCTTTACCAGCTTGCGGCATAGTCCATAAAAGTTGGTCTAAGAGGTGGGAAATTGCCCGTTCTCCCCATTTTAATTTCGACAAAATAGGCGTACTATCTGCCTCAAATAAAGCACCGCCCAAAGGCTTAATATTTAATTCAGTACATGATAAACCTTCAGAAAATAAACGGAATAAAGCCCGCAATCCATTCTCTAAAAAACTGCCTGTTTCCCATCCTTCATCTAGCACTTTGCGAGCATGATTCGCCAGCGCCATACTCGGAGAAAAAGTATTGCGCCACAAACTTGTAGAAGCAAAACTAAATGCTTGTGCGGGGTTATCGCTACTTTCTAATTTGAGGATAAATAGTAAGCGATAAACAATAATTAATCCTTCTTTCCACAGTTGTTTTGCTAAATTTTCTCGACTCATTCCACTCGGTAACAAATCTGTTTCCGTGTCCGTGTTTGTCTCCCCTAGATAAATTTTGTTGCGATTTTCAGGACGATCTAAAATCTCCTGAATAAACCTTTCTACGGCACGCCGCGCCTGTACTCGTAATTCCTTCGTTACCCGCGCCTGCTGCAACCGCGCTTTTTCCACTAATTCCGGTAACGCCTTCACCCCATTGGGAGGCACCAACGCCAACAGCAATAAAAAAGAATCGGGAATATTTCTGCTGCGTTTCCAATAGGGGTCAATAGCAATGGTAATCTGGGAATCAGGGCGAGCCGGATCTGAAATTAATAACCGTAATTCCACTCCATTTGTTAAGAGTCCCAACCGTTCCCCACAAGTTAGTAATACTCTTTGGGCAATGCGTAAATAACTATAGCGATAAGCAGCACCCCGTTTTGCTGGTGCATCTAAATCTGTCTCAAAATCAGTACACCAAACCCTTAATTTAGTTGAATTATCGGCAGTTATCAGCACTTCACCGCCTGACTCCAAACCTTCGCGGGTTTCCACTTCACCGCCTGATTCAATGCGATCGTACCCCAACAACTTCACCAAGGGGGTAATAACATGATTTCTCACCCGCAATACACCGCCTCTAGTCGCCAATTCTCGCAACTTGCGACGATAAACTTGCCAAGCTTCGTCTAATTCCTTGCCTTCATTCCCCGTTGTTTTGGGTAAACGTTTCGCCTTAGTCAGTTCCTTCTCTAACTCAAACCGCACAAAGGGTTCAGGTAGTGCTGGCCCGGTGAAAGTACAATGTTGGAGTAGTTCAAGCGTCATAATTTACCTCTGGAACCAGCATCAAAACACCCAAGGGCCAAATTTCTGGGTTACTCAGCGCTAATCTTGACTGTATCATGTCCCAACGCTGGCGATAGATACGCAACACCCCGTCCGCTTCGCTACGCAGTTTCGCAGGTTGAGTGACATCAGTGGCATAAGCAGCTAACCTTTCCAGGGGGTCTTTGAGATACATCCATTCTGACTGAGAAGTTGGCTCTTCTGAGTTAGCGGTGTCAAATAAACTCATCTGAACAGCAGTGACAACTTCCCCGGTAATTTCCTGAGTTCGCAGTTGCAACCATTGGGCGATCGCATCTTGTTCCCGTTCCAACTCAAGGGTATATCCCCGAACAAATTCTTTCGCTGCTACCGGCCAACCTGCTTCAGCAGTTGAGTGCGCCGAACTTTTTGCCGTTTCCCATCCCTGCTGAAAATAATTTTGCCAAACATCTGTGGTATTAATTGCCCGTTTTGGATCTATCAAACATAACCATTGGTTAGCTTGCAAATAAAATTCTGTTTCTCCTTCACGGGTAATCTTCACCGCCAATACTCGCTCAAATTCTGGCCCCATTTTGCTAGCAACCCGACCGAGAAAGGTAAATAGTAAAGTAGGACTTGGAACATCTGCTTTTACTACACTAACGCGAGGGTCTTGGCTATAGGAGTCTGCATTGCCAAAAGATAAGTTTCGCACTCGGTCTAAAGCACGTCTGACTAGAGGATGGGCGCGACCCAAAAATCCCACAGGGCGGTTTTGGGCATCGCGGGTAATGTCCAAATTCGTAGTTAACCGCAAATAGCGCGTATTTGCATCATATCCCGGTAATTCCTCCAACCCATAACACCAATTTGAGGGAAGCCGCACCTCGAAAATGTCAGTTTGTGGCGTTTCCCGAAAGTCGCCGCCATCCAGATAAACGGCATCGCGGACAAAACTTAGGAGGTTGACTGATAAAGTGCGATCGCCTTTTTCCTTGGCTTCTCCTGCTTCCGTCAGCAGTCGCGACTCTGCATTTAACCCAGCATCTCCTAACCAAGTATGGGTGCGTGCTGCTTCCCGAAATCCTTTTAAAGAATGGTCAATTTCTTCTAATAATTCGCGAGTTGCTGGATCGGTTCCCTCATTTTCATCTGCTGTTTCTAAATTAACTAACAACGGCGTATCATCTTCAAAAAGTTTCGCATCTTCATCCATCAATCCCTTTAATAATTTAGCAGTAGTAGCATCCGTAGAGGTTGTTAACCCCAAAGTATTTGGCACAAAAGTTAAAATAGCTCGTTGTTTTTCATACTTAGCAATCAACCGCAGTAAGATCCGCTCTTCAAAAGTTCCCCGTAAAAACAAATAGCTGACTATTGGATCGAGTTCTTGCCCAAAACGGTCAATCCTTCCATTGCGTTGTTCTAATCGATTGGGATTAAACGGTAATTCTAAATGAATTAAATGATGACAGCGTTGCTGTAAATTCAAACCTTCTGCTGCGGTATCAGTGCTCACTAATATTAAATTAGTATCTGTGCGAAAGCGATCGGTAATTTCTAAGCGTACCTTATTTGCATCATCACCAGAAAGTATCAAGACTTCGCCCAGTTTTGCAGCTTGAATAGCTTTTACTGCTGCACGTTGACTGGTGATATACTCTGTGTAAATTAGTACGTTAGTATTTGGTTCAAAAGAACGAATTAGTTGAATTTCTTCAATTAATTGGTGTAATTTTGGGTCTTGTTCAAGTGCCGCCTCAGCTAATTCAACTAAGTTATCCAAGGCTGCTACTAAATTAGAAATATTTGCCACACTCCGCGAACCAGACCGAACTTCCCGTTCTAATTCAGCTAAGTTTTGCGCTAACTCTTCTGCTTCTAAGGCAGATTGTTCTTGTTCTTCTTCAAAACTAACCGTACCAAACCGTTCTAATTTACGATAGTAATCTCGTAATGTTTTTAACCTTTGCCTTTTACTTTCTTGAGTTTCCGAACCTTCTGTTAGCAACTGTTGAAATCGTTTTGCCACCACTGCTAATGTTGATTTACAAGCAGCCACAGTGGAAACACTGCGTTTGAGTAAAGCAATAAATGCTAACACATCGTTATAACGCCTATTCTTAAAAGCGCGGCGGAGTTCCGGTGCAATTAATTCCAGTAACCCCTGTTGTAACGCTACAAAATTAGGATGTAATGTTGGCGAAGCTGTTACCGATATTGGTCGGACGATGCGAGTTTTGAAGCGTCCGGGAATATGAGATTTCAAGCGACGGACAACATGGCGACGATAGCGATCGCCTCTCAAACTTCCTCTTCCATCTATCAAAGAAGGGTCTAATAGTTCGCACAGAGATGCAAAGGAACGGTCATTGCCATCATGAGGAGTCGCCGTCAGCAATAGTAACGAGTCACAGCGACGCGCTAACACCTGGGCAAGTCGGCGGCGCTGAGAATCTTCCCGATCCTCGATCGCGCCTAAGTCCATACAGTGATGCGCTTCATCCAACACCACCATGTCATAACTCGCTCTTTCGAGCAAATCGATAATTTTTTCCTGTTTCAGAAAATCGATCGAAGCAATGCCCAAAGAAACATGGTCAAATGGGTTTGCGCCTAACTCCGTCCCCCGGCGAATTTCTTCCAACCTAGCGCGGTTAATTTCATCCATCCGCAAACCAAACCGTTCTGCCATTTCCAGTTTCCACTGTTCCAACAATGGCCCTGCCGGACAGACAATTAAAATCCGATGCACCACTCGCCGCGCCATCAACTCAGTAATAATTAACCCTGCTTGAATAGTTTTCCCCAAACCAACTCCATCTGCCAACAGCAAACGCACCCGACTCATGCGAATAGCACGCAGAACCGGAACCAGTTGATAAGATTCAAGGTAAAGACGACCTGGTTGAACTGCCAGCAGCGCATCAGTTCCCAGTGCTTGTTCCAGAAGAAAAGCTTGGTGGTACACTAACCAGTTACTTAACGGTGCAGCGCGGTCTGGACGCAAATCGCGAATTACTGGTTCAATAGATTCAAAAGGATGGAGGAGGTCAAATTCTTCCCCGCGCAGTTCTGCCTCTAAGCAGCGCAGACGGTAGAGGGTTTGCTGCCCTAGTTGGGTACTGCTTACTACTTCCCAGCGTAGCGATCGCGCTTCGACTTCCGTGCCTGCCAGCCAGTTTACCATACTTAATTGTCGGTTGTTCCAACTTTTTTTACTGTAGTTTAGACTAAATAAAGATGAGAACGGTGGCTTTCAGAAGAACCAGAGCCACCGCGCCGTCCGAGAATGAGGATGAAAAATAAAACCTATCCACTCCTTAAATGAACAGTGAACGATTAAAGGACTTTCGTCAAGCAGCATACAATTTATTAGTGAAAGCTCTCCTCTGCAACATTCGAGCTCATGGATTCAGTGATGACTACAAGGAATGCGTCATGTTTAGCGGAATTTTCGCTCAATCCATTATTCAATCGTCAGCGATCAACCTAGAGATGGCAATGGGTGGAGCCATATTTTTTAAGCAGCACCAGTTTTAGTTCGAGGGGCAACATCTAAGTCTCGCAAATAATTTCTAGACATCTTGTGTTGTGTTGTGTATTGTAGAAGGGTTCCCACTGGTTGGGGACACTAATTTAATGAAAGCTCTCCTAGCTAAAAAAAGGAACATACCTTATTGGCGCCCTTACTTGTTAGGGACACTAATTGGCTAGAAACTTTCGCGGCCTAAAAGGGAAATTCCTGATGGGCATCTCTACTCGTTAGGGAAAAAATAAAGGGAAAAGCTCGGATAGCCTATGTGGCAGTCTGGGCTTTTCGGTTTTTGCTCACTGGCGGAAAGTTAGGCGCTCGATGAGATGAGCTAGGTAGGGAGTGTTTTTATGCAGGTAAAGCTTTTTGTAGTGAGTGCCTCAGCTATCTTGAGTATGTACCTGTAGCACAAGCAATATTACCATTTTGATAGGTCGGTTCTGGCGGTTTAATTGTACCGACAGCATCATTTTTGCACACTATAGATGTGGTCATTATCTTACTTTTAGATGGATTGGCTTTAACTTTGGGGACAGGGATTACAAACACACCGCCAACAAAGCTTCTATAATTTTTTTGCTTTGAGATTGCATAATTAAAGGTTGCCTGTTTTGTGACTAAAAAGGAATATGTATAATTTTTGGGGTCAACATTAATGTCAACTTTTAGAGGCTTGAGAGAAGTGGTAAAAGCACTTTCTTTGGCAAAATGGGCTTCCTGGCGTTGGTTGTAGTTTCTAACATACTCTTGGACCATTCCTTCCCTTACGTACCTAACTCTACTCATAAATGTCGTTACAATTCCCCAACCAAAATATCCAATCACCATCCAAACACATAAATTTCCCACATTTTTAATTAAAAAAGTAGCTAATTGAGAATTTTGTTGCCTCATTGTTTTGTATCCTGTGTTTCTGCTGTAAGGACTTTAGTTTGGTTGCACAAGTTCAGTAATGTAATCGGCTATTGAGAAATGAAGCAGAGAGCGCCTCTTACATTGCACTTTTAGCCATTATCGGGTGGGGGAAGTGGCGGTAGGGTTTTGTAGGGCTTGATTCTGCGTTGTGGTAATTCGACTCATCATTAAGAAATTGTGCCATGATTCTACCAAACCCATAAGGCAAAAAACGCTCACGGACAAGAAAAACTTGATATCCCAAACCTTACAACTCGTCAACCGCACTACTGACCCGAATATACTGGCGCACTAGGGAAAAATTAGCGATCGTTGATCGTTTCTTTACCTGGACTCACCGCATCTCCGTGAATAGCTGATGCGACCCCGTGGCTAAATCGGTTTTGGAAATATTAGCCATTCAGGAAAGCTTGGACATCAAATAAACTGAGTTGCCCCACACTTGTACTTAGGGCTTTGCATCTTCGGTTCGGCTTTGATAACCCATTACGCCAACCCGGATAGGATGTGGCTGGCCATCCCGTGCTGATGAAAGAGGGAATCTTAGCAACTTCTTGGAGCCATATCTTGTAGGGCGTGTATTGTCTAAAACCGAAGGGAAAACGCTCCTTTGATATCCATTTCTTAGCGCTTTTCCCTTCTATTGGTTCTCCCATGAGCAAGCATTGAGCTTCGTACTCTAACAGAGCGTTGGCAATGCTACGAATTGCTTTATCCCTCCAAGTAAATTCTTTCATGGGTTAACTCCGCGTTTGCTACACTATGGGTGTTTTGTACCCATGCCGGGGCTGTAATATCGAGACTTCTCCGGCATAGATAATTTAGTTGCTCTCTAATTGCTGGTGGTATTTCCTAGTTTCCGAGATTCTACGCTTGAGGGTGTCTAATGCCCTCACCGCTGTCCAATTACCCCGATTAGCTAATTGGATATATTGCTGTATCAATTCTCCGGTGATTTGTTGGTCTAGCCACTGCACCAATTCTGCGGTTGCTTGGCGCGCTTGGGGATTGGTGTTGCCGAACATCTCGAACATTCCCAAACGCTGCATTTGCTCTAAGGTCATACTTTCCACCGCTTTCACGGCTTCTTCCAACTCTTGGGCGGTCAACTGGGACGGCTCATGGGGAGGCTGCTGTAACAGAAAATAATCGATTTCTTTGTACACACCGACATACATTTTATGGCGAACAGTGTCGCATAAAATTGCGTGTTCGGGCAATTCATAAAATTCTCCAAAACGGAAACCCATCGCCTTGAGGCATGGGAGGAGTTTTTGCGACTTTAGTCGCAGTGAGTCTTCGAGAAAGAATAGCTATAGCCATCCTTTCGGTGAACAATTTGGCAGTATTTGTAACCAATTCCCTGAACCAATTCAGATGCAGAAATATTAAACGAGCCACTTGTTCTAACAGCAACACGACCCACATAAGTGCCGATTTTCTTTCCACTGGTTACAACCGCCTTCACAATGTCGCCAGTTTGAAAACCTTTGACAAACTTGTTGCGAGGAGTGTACCGGGATGGAAAGCCAAATTTATCAGTTCGGCACATTTGGCGCGTACCGTGTCCAGTTGCTTTAATTAACAAAGGTTAATTTGTCAAAACCTCCAAAGACTCAATATGCCCAACACAAGCCGCATCAATCCAGTGAGATTTAGCTAATCCCAGTCGAGTGCGATTAAACTTGGTTAATCCACCAGAGGCAGTCGATACAGGTAAACCCATCTCTTTGAGCCGATTCAGTAAAGCCCAACGGGTTGAATTAACTACTGCCGCATCCCTAAGAGGACGTTTCGCTTGGGCAAGTATCCGCTTGAGAACATCTGGCTTTTTAACCAGGAACCTCTCAATATCTTGAGTACCTTTCTTGATATTGCACTTCTCACAAGCAAGGCAAAGATTAGAGATGCGGTTAGTACCACCTTTAGCTTTGGGATGGATATGCTCAACTTGCAACGGCACGTTTTCGATACCACAATAAGCACATTTTCTATCCCATTTGTCAAGCAAATACTGCCGCACTTCATAACCAAGCAAAGTGCCTTGTTGATACTCAACACCAGAGATTTCTGGGTTTTCTAATTGTTGCAAATCAAACCGTACCAACTCTTGAACAATTGAACCAACTGGTGCAAATCTAATTAGTTTTGCCACCCAAGTCATTATTGTTTCAACTCGATGCTGCAAAGATGGCGCTAGCCATCCCTTCGGTTTAGTCCGGTTTAGAAACCTTGCTGGACGATAACGAGTATGTCTGTTTCTACGACCGCGCCGTAGAGAGCGACGAGATTCAAGACTAGCTTTAATTGCTTGACCCCGATGGGCTAATTCTGCGCCAAACAGCACCCTAGAGCCTTGCAATAAAGCGATTCCGCTTGTTTTGGAGCCTGGGTCTAACTTAAGAGTTAGTTGCTCTGGTGTGACCTCATTCTTTGAAACCTTGAGCATAATGGTAAATGGGTATCTGCGGAAAACCGCAGCTTTACCAGAGGTTAACAACCGTCTTGCTACCGAGGGGTGGCAAGGAGTTAAAGGTTGTTTGTTAATGTCGATAACGAATACGAAATTTGACATTTCTGCCACTCCATTTCTGGGTAAATTTAGCTTCGCCAATGTTTAGTGAGCTTTTTAGACTTGCAGCACTGCGTCAGTGACCTTAACGCTTTTTAACTGCAAATGACAGAGCGGAAAACTAGCTTCGCATTCTCCGGTGTCTTGACTCACAAAACGTAGTCTGAGGACTAAGGCTGGTCAGTACGGCTTGCAATTTCTTACAAGCCCATCCCCTTCGGGGGTGGGTTACTGACCACAGATTAGGTCTATCGCGAGATCTGGAAATTGATTCCGGACATATTCTATGAACGCAGGTTCACCTGCAATGCCCACTCGGTTTTGCAAATCTGCCAGTTCCAACTTTTTTTCTACTTCCAACCGGTGGATTCCTGTTGAATTAATCAAAGCGTAGAGCATAGCTTACTCCCTATTTTTTACACCCTAGCGGTAGCCCTTTAATTTAAATTATTTGTATATTTAAAATTACTCTTGATATTAAGTTGATTTAGTATGACACCAACTCAACTAGACCAGAGAACAATACCGAGACACAAAGCCGCTCTCAAGCGCAATGAATTAAGCTTACCTATGGCTGCTACTATTGATGGGGGGATACTCCAACACCACCACACACACTTGGATTATGGATGTGGTCGTGGGGATGATGTCCGCTTCCTCCAAGCAATGGGTTTTCGCTCCCGGGGTTACGACCCTTACTACTTTCCCCGAATCAAAAAAGCGGCTGATATTGTCACCCTGATTTATGTCCTCAGCACTATTGAAACTCTCATGGTTCGGTATGAAGCGCTCATCTCTGCTTACCACTTAACCCGCCAAACTCGGGTGGTTAGTGCTATCACGCCCGCGATCGACCAATCATGCGGGTATTGCTTATAACGATGGCGTAATTACCAAGTGGGGTACGTTAGAGAAGTGCTACTCCCACACCGAACTCAAACACTTTATTGAAAATACTTTGGGCGTACCTGCTCGGTATCTCACTCACAATACCTACACCATTTCTCACAACTCTAAAGCTCTTTCCCTGATAATCTACCCAATATTTTTTCCTTGCAAGGCAGCCTGTACCCGCCATTTGGAGGGGGCTATTTTAACTATCTAAAACCACCGAATTTGGTGAGGTCAGACTTAAACTGAAGCCAATACTATCATTTTATAACGTAATAAAAGCCAGCGTTTATGAAGAAAAAATCCTCAATACCAGATGCGATTCTGGCTATAGATTTTGGCGGCTTATCTACTAGAGTTTTCTGCCAAAGCTCGCAAGCAGGCAGTAAAGCAAACTCCTTTGTAATGGAATCGCAGGTGGGGCCAGTGAGCCAAGACATAGCCAATTGTTTCACACAACCCAACCTCGCATCAGCATCTCCCGAAAATATTGCTTGGGTGGCAATTGGTAATGAATGCCGAGCCGTTGGCTACCTGGCAGCATCGCAATTCAATGCTCACATCGGTTTAGCGGGACTGAAGTACAGTAGCGCTTTGTACAAAGCTCTAGCAGCTTTGTGGGTAGTGTCGCGGAAGTTAGATTTAGGCAATCAATTTAGCGCTGCGATCTCCGTTTTCTTGCCCCCAGGCGAATTTAATGACTCCAAGCAATTTTTTGAGCTATTAAGTCAATACTCTGCTTCATTTGAAACACCCACCGGCAAGCTCTCCGTCACCCTGGACAAAACCCAAGCTTTGCAAGAAGGTGGCGGCATTGCTTTGATCCACAACAGCAATTTAGGTTCAGCCTTCAAGCAGCGGGTAACTGCCTTTGTTATGGTAGGATTTCGCAATGCTTCGGTAATAGTTTCGGCACGCGGTGCTGTCGGTAAGGGCAAAACTTCAGACTTAGGAATGGTAAGGTTGGTGGATCTAGTTCAAGAGCGAACCTCTAACTACGATGCTTCCCGTTTGGCTTTATCAATCGCTCAAGCGGGCGTAAGCTACAACCGCCCTTACTTTTACCGAATTGCTCGGAATCGAGAGGAGACAGCGAAAGATCGAGAAGTAGACCAATTGATTGAAGCAGTCAAGCTGTCTCGCTTTGACTACGCTCGAATGCTATCTCATTGGATTAATGAAGTGCTGCCGCCCGATTTAGATGAAATTGTATTTTGCGGGGGTACTTCTGAATATATGAAGCCAGAACTGTGAAATCAGTTTTCTCATTACTCGCTGTCTTGGCACGCAGGTATAACAGTGCCAAAAACACTCGATCCTGATGGTTTAGGTTGCCGCGTAGCTGATGTTTACGGACTATTTTCTTACTTCAAATCTCAGTTTGAGGTACTGAGGCAAAAGTCTGTTGCGACAACTTCTCAGAAGGCAGAAGATACAACTTCCAGTTCAGGAGATGCTCCAGTCCCTACGACTGATATACAGAGTGTAAAAGAATGTGCTGAACAATCTACCAAGCCAAAATCTGAACAATCTACCAAGCCAAAATCTGAACAACCTACTCACCCAAAATCCGAGCCACCTACTAAATTAAAACTTGAGCAATTTACTCACGCTAAATCCGAGCAATCTACTGAACAAAAAATTGAGGAATCTACTGAACAAAAGACTGAAGATATTACTGAACCAAAAATTGAAGAACCCGCTGAACCAAAAATTGAGGAACCCACTGAACAAAACACTGAAGATATTACTGAACAAAACACTGAAATTTGCGCTCAACAAAAGGCTAATTCAAGTATCAAAGATAGCTGCTTAGATGATTCTAATAAATTGAGTGATGAGTCGTCGTCCAATACAGAACCTTCATTAGAGGAATCAGAAGCAAACTTAGATGCAGCTCTCTTATTGGGAGGGCCCTACCGAGGTGCTGGAAAGAAGGTGAGGAATTATGCCTAGAAAACGTTACAAGGAATTTTGCTGGCGCTGTCAAGTTTTGCCAGATTCCGAAGACGCTATCTTGCTATCTTACCTGCAAAATCATCCTTTTTTTAGTTTCCAGGAAACGATTTTACCTCTAATCAAAGCGCGGTGGCTGTTAGCATCATTACGCAATAGCGGTAGTCATTCTAGTACAGAGTTAGAGTATTTGAGGCGAGAAAGCATTAATTTTTTGCTCAGGCAGATAGATGAAGTTTGCCGAGATGCGGGATTTAACTGTACCGATTTAGGAGCAATTGCCCCTGGTATTTCTTCGGGTTTAATTCCTTTAGCTACTTTCCCTCACTTATCGAATCCAGGTGCATCTATTGCTGCAGAATTAACTGCCTCTGAGAGTTCAAAGTCAGCAAGTTTGCCCGAAGAAAAAGAAGCAGAGGAATTTTCGGGAGAAGTTGAGTTTGAAAACAGCGCATTTAACTTAGCTGGTTTCGATCCGGCAATGGTCGGGCCTAGCTTTAGTTAAAAATTATTAAGTCTTAAATAGACATCCAGCAAGGAGGAATAAAATGACTAACATGATTCACTTAGTTGACGGCGAGAAAGGTGGCGTTGGCAAGTCGATGCTAACTCGGATTCTGGTTGAATTCAATCAGAAGTATGAACTGCTGTACACGTTAATTGATGGCGATTTTCAAAATCCTGATGTGCAGCAGCGCTATCCTGAACACAATGCAAAAATCGTAGCTTTAGTTGAAGATGAAGAGAAGTTTTTCGATATCGATATTATTTTTGAAACAGCAGTAGAAACTCCTGTAATTGTCAATTTACCCGCTCGGGTTTACAGCATTATCAACAAATGGATTGACGAAGCTAATTTAACCTCTCCTGATTTTAAAGAGCAGTCAGGAGTTGATGTATGCAAGTGGTTTATTTGCGGTGGCACGACGGACAGCATTGAAATGTTTATTGACTCTTTCAACTACTTTGAAGGTCAGCTCAATCACATTTTTGTCCGCAATTTTGGAGTTTGCAAAGATTGGTCGCACGTACAAAGCCATAAGGAAATGAACAAGCTCATTAATAATTACCGAATTCCTGTGGTAGATTTGCCAGCTCTGAGTGCAAGAGAGCGCAAGTTTATTGATACGAAGCGGTTGTCATTTTCTCAAGCAATGAAACACTCTGAATTCTTCTTGATTAGTCAGCAGCGATTGCATACTTTTCTGGAAGACTGTTTCCGTCTGATAGAAGATGTAGGTTTGTTTAACAACGCACCCAATCGCAATAAAAAAGAAGTCATCGCGCCCTATGAACGAAAAAAAAATGAGGAAATGCCAATAGAAAATGAGCAACAAAATAAGTAACAAAATAAGCAACAGGTGGTAAAGTCTCAGGAGGCTGTAATTTGTAAAAAAGGTATCGTAAGCTTTTAAGAATCTAAATTAAGGCTTACGCACACACTCTACTGATAGGGTGTGCCGAAACCAGCCCGCTGGCTGAGTGCAATCAACGCAGTTGTGTTATCCAACGCCTGGGATCTTAGCAATAAACAACGTTTATTGCGTTTAAACTCTGAAAATAAGAAGATTGATCGATCGCCCGCTACGAGATTTCCAGGGTTTCAAAAACTTCTTCACCACTGGGCCAGCGGCCTAGGTGTGCCGAAACACATCTTAATACTACAGATAGTGTCTAAACCGATAATTTGCGGGTATTCCTGTAAATTTTACACTTAAAGGGTGAGGAACTCGTTAGGAAACGGACAAAATATGAGTTCAGACTATTGAATGCGCGATGCCGAACAGCCTAAAGATTAGGATTTTGATTAGATAGGAGGTTAAATGTCCGATCGACTTTTAGAAGAACTTTCCGAAGTTGACTCTGAAGAGTTTGGCGAGATATTGGAAACGCCAAGGGAACAGGGCAGACTTAATAATACCAAAAATAATTCCATACAATCCGCTGAAAATTCGCAAAGTTTGCCCGATTCTCTAGATACATTCCCAGAAGATGCAGTAGAAGAAAAGTTGAAATCAGATGGGAGTAAGCTAAATGAAGAGGAGTTTTGGGAACTCATAGACGATGATTCGAGGGAAAGAGAAGCTCTGAACCGAGATCCTTTATCTGCCCCTCCCATGTACGAGAGAGATACTGAGTCACTAATCAGCCAGGTACTCAAGAGCAAAGACTCCAAATTTCGCTCTCACGTCATTCAGACAGCTTACCGATACGGCCTCAATAAAAATGACCCACTTTTTATCGTATTGCTGGCGACAGGTCAACTCGAACTGCTGTTAGAAAAAAAACCGCAAGAGATTGACCAGTTTTTCAAGAATTGGCAATCTCAATGGCAAGGTGATTTGAAAGATTCTCAAGCTGTCATCTCTCAAGAATTGGAACAAGTTCGCCAGCTTACTGAAAATTGGGAAAAAGAAAGCAGAGAGTTTTTAGAGCGGCAGGGAAAAGCGGCTGTTAAGGTGCAACATCGCCACATTTCTAACTCAGTTTACACCCTAGTGCGACAAGCAGCTTTAGAGAAAGTTGCTCACGATATTTGGTCGGTAATTTTTGGGAGCGGGGTAGTGTTAGGGGCAATGGCGATCGGCGCTTTTATCGGGTTAGCGCTGCCCCGGTTCATTCCACCGCCTGAAATCGACCCAAAAGGGCCGCGCCAGCTCACTTTAGAACAAGCCGTAGCGCTCGAATGGGGGCTGAGCAAAGAGGGTCAGTTTGCTCGCAAGAACGCGGATACAATTCAGTGGGCAACAAGCAATGAAGGGAAATATGCTCGCCAATTTATGAGCTGGAATCAAGCTTTGTTGAGCGAGAAAGGGGGCAAAAAACTGTGTGAAACTGAGATAAATCGATTGGGGGTGACGCTGACAGTAGAAGGTAAACCTGCACAAAAAGGATTTTGTACTTTGTGGATTCGCTCCCCTCAAGAACGAGAGTTTGTTCCTTGAGGGCAAATACTAAAGTCTTGAGTGGGATGTAAATAAGTTAGCGTGAACTAACCTGACGGTCAACTGGGTTAGAGTCGATAGGAGCGTTACCACTCCTACCTCTCCTTCAGAACGGAACGTGATACTTTCGCATCATTCCGCTCCTTGATAATTCCACCTTTGTTATAGGTACGATTCAAGACCAATTATCAGGTTTTAACACTTTCTTTAGAGTGCATTGACCCGTCTGTTGCTGTCTTTGTGTCGTGGCAGTGTTTATGCAAAAGTTGTAGGTTGTCATAGGTGTCTTTTCCACCTAACGAGGTCGGTTTAGTATGGTCAACTTCTACAATGTCTGTACTGGTAAAATACAAACCGCAGTGAGGACAAATACCCTTTTGACGTTTGATTAATGTTGCAACCCTGGTAGGAGTTTCTGGGTATTCACCTCTACGCTTGCTCCAATAAGTCCAGTTTCCATCAAAGGGACTAGCAACACCCTTTACTTTGATATGCCTTACGATTGGCGTATCTGAATGTTGTTTTAATTCCAATCCATTTTCGGTACCGAAACACCAGTTACGGTCGCCTACTGTTCGCCAGTATTTGTCCTTGTTGATGCCCCCTTTTCCCCTCCTTGTTGCCCAGGCTCTCAACTTATCATAGGTTAGTCTGTCAACCCTTGTATAGGTATCCTTACTAACGACGGTTGAGTAATAATTTGACCACCCCTTGATGATTGGGTTGAGCTTGCCAATTAAGGCAGCTTGAGGGGCGGTTTTATGGGTATCTATTACTTCAGCAATCTTGACTAGATGAGCTTTTACCTTTTGTTTTGAGGGTGTGATTATTGTGTTAAAACCTAATGGGATTCCTTTTGATGAATTGGCGCTACGGTAGTTTCCTACTTTGTACTGTTGTATGTGGAATCCTAAGAACTCAAACCCAACACTTCCATTTATTTCATTAAGGGTGTGAGTTAATTTTGTTTTACTCGGTTTTAATTCCAGTCCCATGTCACTTAACCAGTTTGCGATTATCTCCTGACATTTCTTGACTACGTTCAAATCCTCATGGATTATTACAAAGTCATCAGCATAACGGATTAGGCTTAGTGTGTCTCTTCTCTGGGATTTTTTTAATTTCAATCCTCCGGGAGAATGTATTTCTAAGGTTTCCGCGTACTGCTTTACTCTTTCTTCCATCCCATGTAAGGCAATGTTCGCAAGTAGAGGAGAAATTACCCCGCCTTGTGGTGTACCTTCATTAGTAGGGAATAAAGAACCCTCGACACCATACCCTGCCTTGAGCCATGCTTTAATTTGACGGTTTAAGGTGGGGTATGTACTTATTTTTGAGATTAAAGCTTTGTGGTTTATACGGTCGAAACACTTCGATATGTCAGAATCTAGCACATATTTGGCTTTTTGATTGATGCTGGTAAATATTGCCTCTATCGCATCGTGACAAGAACGCCCCGGTCTAAAACCGTGCGAGTTTGGCTCGAATTTAGCCTCCCACTCAGGTTCTAACGCTAGTTTTACTAACGCTTGCAAGGCACGGTCGTTTATTGTGGGTATTCCTAATGGACGTTTTTCATTCGTACCATATTTGGGAATCATCACCCTTCGAGTGGGTTTTGATTTTCCGGTAAGTTTCAAACGATTTACCAATTTTATACGATGCTTTGGGGACAACGATTTAATCCCGTCAACTCCAGCCGTATTTTTTCCTTGGTTATCCTGTGTTACCCTACGAACCGCGATACACTTGGCAGACCAAGACCTAATCAGGGTCTTTTGTAGTTTGCGAACTGCTTTAACATCACCACGCTCACTCGCTTGATAGATTCGTTTTTGCAACTTGAAAGTTACCCGTTCTAGCTTGCGCCAATTCAGGTTTTTCCATTCCACCGTCAGATTATTCTGCGTATTAGACATATATATTGCTACTAGGACTCTATCTTTGGAATTACCGTGTATCTGTCAGCATATCTTTGTCATTACAACATAGCATTCGCTTTTGATACAATCCCTCTCTCTTAAATCATTCGTTAGCTACTTACTGGTTATCGACCTTACCAGAGACTTAAGAGAGTTACTTCGTTCCGATTACACATTGTTAAAGTCTTTAGCGCGATGCTCTCCACCGGGTTTATTGGGCGGTGCTTATAAGTCGGCTATACAACCGCTTATGCCCTATCCTTGCCTTTTGGCTTGGTGTTAATCGGTCTTTACCGTGTTTTTCAACGGGTTTATCCTGATTTCAGCCATTACACCATTGCTCTTCACGATGGTTCAAACACATCTTTGCTTTCGCTACACATGGACTTTTTACTCGACAGTTACCGGGTTGGCTCCTAGTAGTTCTGCCTTTTACCCCCGCTTTAGCCTGCTAGTTGCTACCCAACAAACTAGGGGATATGTTTTCACCTCAGCACTTGAGGGGTAGGATTTGGGCTAAGCCCGCACCTACAAGTGTAATCAGTTATCACCAGTCTTATCAACTAGGTTAACCGTCCCGTAAGCTTTTAAGCCTACTTTAGGTTAAACGAATCGCACGTACAGTTAGACCGCAGGCTTCTTTTTCCTTTTTTTCAAAGGCTTTTTTGAGTGACGGAGTTCCCCCGCCACTTTCGTAATTAAGACCAATCTTTCTAATAAGTTTGGCTGAGTTTTCATCTCGATCCAAAGACTCTCCACACTGACAAGAATGCCACCGTTCCGACAATTCTTTCGGGACTTTGTTGAGGCAGTTCCCGCAATGCTGGGAAGTTCCTCTTGGAGAGACACAGAAAATGCTTTTACCCAATTTCCAGGCGACATATTTTAGGACGCTGGCGAATTGCCCATGAGCAGCATCAAGCATGGATTTATTCAAGCCACTTTTAGCTGACTGACCGTTCGGCAAATAAACCAAATTACCATTCTCAATATCAGTTTTAGGCTTGGCACGTCTAGTCAGATTTTTAACACTCAAATCTTCAACAACTAAAACATTACACTTGCTAAATAGCTCATGTGCCGTTTTAAATTGAAAATCTAATCGGAATCTAGCCACGAACTGATGGAGTTTAGAAACCTTGTCCTTGATAATCTTCCAAGGCTTAGAACCCTTTATTCTACCAGCTAATTTCGCTTGAAGCATTGCTAATTTTTCAGCCGACTTCCTCAAGAATCTAGGGTTTTCCACTCTTTCACCATTAGAAAGATAGACGTAATTAGTGATTCCCAAATCTATACCAACAGTATTTTCTTCAGTCGGTTGAATTTCTGCAACCGTTACGGGAACCGTCTTATCTTCTAGCGTCAAGGAAATGTACCACCCATCCGCTTCTCTGATAACACTGCCCGTCTTAACTTTGAACCCTGTTGGTATTGAGCGATGGAACACCATCGGCACTTGACCTATCTTTGCTAGGTCAATACAAATTCTGTTTTGTTCATCCTTAACAATGTGTAAATTATCTAGTTGAGGGTATGTGAAAGACTTGTAGTAGTGAAGACCCTTGAACTTGGGCTTACCTCTACGATTGCCATTCTTGTCGGGCGTAGTAAAGTTTGAAAAAGAAGTTTCAACTCTGTTGACGACATCTTGCAAAACCTGAGAATCCAACACTTTGTAATCAGGAAACAGTTTTTTTGTGTTTTTTAGGTCAGCCAGTTGTATCGTCTGCCACTGTACAAATCCGCCTTCAATGTTCGAGAAAACATCACCTTTCCTAGTCAAAGGATTGCCTGATTTATCCTTTTTCCTGCCGTCTCTAGTTTGGACTCTCGTCAAAGGAATATTTTTATAAATCTCCTCAATTGGGACTATCGAAACAATCAAGGGGCAGGCATTGATGGGCGTTCTCGTGGCTTCCCACCATCTAAATCTTTCACCGAGTCGGTAGTTGTACTGTCGGCGACAAAGTTCTAAGTGAGTCACTATCGTCGTTAGTTGGGCTTTTGTGGGTTTGAGGCGGTATTTGTAAGTTAGTTGCATTTCTAAACTTCCTATTTTCGACCTTTGCATAGTATAATTTATGTACGTTTAAAATGCAACATCAAATTACTATTTGAGCACTGGAAAGAACATCGAAAATCAAGATACTCCCGAAGATTGATTCATAGTAGGCAAGTCTAATTGTCGGCTTCCGTTCCTCCATCCGACGAGCCTTTCATCACGCTCGGTAATTCCCAACGGGGTACTTCGCAGCGCTCAGATATGTCCCCTGTGAATATACCGAGGGACTTCCCGGCTGGTAGTTAACAGGAGAAATTTATGATTACCAATTTGAACAATCAGCCGTTACCTGACCAAAATCAGAAGCAAGTGCAGTCGCAAATATCGGGTGTTTTAGTTGCACTAGACGACCCATTCGATAAGATGGTTTGGGATTACTGTTTGAGTCAAACATACCCAATATCGGAACAGATTAAGATTGTGCTGAGTGCTTTCTGGGGGCCGTTTGCTGCTAAAAATGCTAGCAAGTCTCCCGAGCGAGTGCGAGCAATAGCTTGTTATTCACTGCAACAATTAGCAGCTCAACAAAAATTGATTGACTCAGTGTTTGAACTGTCAAGTGAATCAACTAAAATTTCCGAAGTTATTGCTGTTCCCAAAAGGAAAAATAGTTGCAAGGTACTCAATCAAGCTTGTGTTTGTTCTCAATCTGTTCTAAATACTGCAATTCGGTGGGAGTAAGAGCCGTTGTTCTTTCTAACAAGTTCAGAATTTCGACTTCAAACGGATCTAGATTTCCTAATTTGTGAAGTCGGTCAGTGCGATCGCAAATTTCTTGAAGTCCGGGTTGATTTTCGAGCGGTACAGCAGTAAGAGCCGAGTGTTTGAAGGTATGCAAATTCATGGCAAGAGTAGGGATGTGCCGCATCCACACGGTAGCCGTTTTCTCGCCCACTGACTGAATGCGCCCCAACCGACCGTTAACGTCCTGGCGATCGGGCGCGTACACTTCCACCAAGGAACCAATTTTGAGCGTCAGGTGGTGGGCGATCTTAGGTTCGCCTTCAGGTTTTACTTTTTTGTCGCGCCCCTGTAAAGTTTTGGCAACCTGAGCCGGATTGCTGCGAGTGTCGTTTGCCAAAGCGATGACCTGCTTCTTGGTCAGCCCAGCAGAGCGATTCAGTATTTTCCACTTCACTTCGTCCCCTCCAATAGAACTGAGAGCATCCACCGCTCGAGTAAACTTGGCATCCCGGTAAATCGTTCGGGGGGAAGCTTTGAACCGTTCTCCCAACTCTCGTGCTGTTTTGTCTGTCAAGCTGCCATTTTGACAGCTTGCTCCTTCTGGCATTGTTTTGTCTGTCAAGTGGTCATTTTGACAGCTTGCCTCATCTGGCATTGTTTTGTCTGTCAAGCTGCCATTTTGACAGCTTGCTCTATCTGGCGATATTTTGTCTGTCAAACTGTCATTTTGACAGTTTGCCGAACGCTTGCCCCCGTGAGATTCCTTGGTCAGCTCGTACCAGGTGCCGCGCAGGTAGCTAACGGATTCTGGCGTCAAGCTGCGCCGTCCCAGTTGGTTGGCGATCGTCCAGACCTTGACTGCATTCCGACTGTCAAAAGACATCTCTACAATTTTGTATGGTATGCCGTGCGCGGTACAGATGGCGAACCTGTTGTGGCCGTCGATGAGAAGCTTTTCCTCGGCCCAGACTACTAACGGATCGCGGCATCCTTCCTCCAGAATGCTCGCTTGCAGGGCGGCTTTTTCGTCTTTACTCAGGGGAGGAATGAGAGATTGAAATTCGGGGTCGATTCGCAGTTGTTTCGCAGCACAAAAGGTACACCCTCCAATACCCCCCGGCAAAACAATTAACGCTTGCGGCTCCCGATCGTCTGCTTCTGATTGCATTTGACGCATTCCTGGCGAGTTTGTTGAATGCAAGGCTCGCCCGCGCTCGACCGCAACCGGAGTAGGGGAGTCAGCGCGGGCAGGAATTTTCTTGAACTATTCAACACTAACATAGTTATCGTCGAGAAGCCTCCAGAAAATGCGAAAATAGTAAAAAAAAGGAAATGCTATCGACGCTATGTCACCCAGGAAAGGAATTCACCCCCATCCCAACTCACTAGCCAACCTCAACCGCTCTGGGGGACAACCCCGCTATGAAGAACCCAAGAAGCAAAGAAATATCCAGGTAACGTCGGTGGGATGGGAGGGAATTCGCGCGATCGCCATTGAACGCGGATTGAGCCTCAACGAGTTGATAGAACAGATTGGCAGGGGTCTAATTCCCCTTGGCAATGGTGAAAAAAGTAACTAATCGCCAGATATGGAAAGGGAGGTTAGATAAAAAATTTTTTCTATCAACTCGTTACTAGAAGTTTTATTGATAGTAATGACGGGTTTTTTATCTGTGAAAACTTGTGAAAAATTACGGTTTTGTGCCGTATAAATGTATCAGGAAAAAATATAATGGTTCAATCACCTCCAAAACTTATAACTGTCGATGAATTTATTACAAACTACGGCGACAGCGATTGCTACGAACTGATTGATGGTGAATTAACCGAAATGGAACCAACAGGGCCGCACGAACAAGTATCCGGTTTTCTGGGACGAAAACTGAATGTAGAAATTGACCGCCTGGATCTACCCTACCTTATCCCCCCTCGCTGTCTCATCAAACTATTAGGAACAGCAACAGCCTTTCGCCCCGATGTGCTTGTATTAGACGAAACTCGACTAATTAATGAACCTTTGTGGCAACAAGAACCTGTAATTACATCAGGTTCCTCAATTAAACTGATTGCTGAAGTCGTTAGCACCAACTGGCAAAACGATTACGCTCGCAAAGTTGAAGATTACGCCCTGCTTGGAGTGCCTGAGTATTGGATTGTTGACTATTTGGGCATTGGTGGCAGAGAATATATTGGCAAACCCAAACAGCCGACAGTTACAATTTGTACGCTGCGAGAAGACGAGTATCAAAAACAGTTGTTTCAAAATGACGATCTGCTTATTTCATCAATCTTTCCTGACTTGCAATTAACCGCACAAAAAATCTTCGCTGCCGGCAGATATGCTGCTATGTAGCTTATATCCAGGTAACGTCGGTAGGATGGAGGAAATTGGTGCAATCGCAATTGAACGGGGATTGAGTCTCAACGAGTTGAGCGAACAGATTGGCAAGGGTCTGATTCCCCTTGGCGCTGAAGAAAGTAACTAATAGCTTGGTCAGGAAAAGGAGGGTGCATTCAAAAAAACTTTCTATCAAATCGTTACCATAAGTTGTTTTGAAATAAAAGACTAATTGGCTTGTTGATTCCCCAAGCGTGCTAACTAACTCTCAAAATTTGCTCAATTAGGGAGACAACTTGCTGCGGTCGATGCTCAAAGTGCTTCTTAATTTGAAATTTTAACGAATCGGCTGGCACATCTTTTTTGTTGAGTTTAAGGCGAATATGCTCACTTCGTGGGAGAGTGAAATTGAGCGCTCGAATAACGGTGCGGCATTGTCGAAGAGTGAGGCTATCGACTTGAATGAAGGGTAGATTAAATGTGTCGGTATCGAGTTGAATATTAGAAGCAAATTCGGCTTTAAGTTGTAGCGAAGAGGTGAGGCGCTGTTCTTCTGTGGGTTCTGGAGTTGCTGCCGATTCGGCAACAGCAGGAAAGGAAGCAATTTCATTGAGAAGAGGCACAAAATCGGGGGCAAGTTCTGCTGAGAGTTTTTCAGAAGGATTCATCCGCTTCGATGCTAACAGCGTAGCGAGATAGTGAACAATTAAGCCACCATAACCAAAAATTACCACAATTTCAATTGTGAGGGTGAGAAAATGCTGAATATGTTCGTACATGATTATAATTTGCAAGTGGAACATCTCTCAAACGCGCTCGCGTTTAATACAGCGTATCCCCGGTTTATGAAATGCAGCTTTAGACACGGCATTGCCTTGTCCCTACGGGGATTAATCTATCTGGGGTATACTTCATAAACTTGCAATATGCTGTATCAAAGCCTTTTAACAAAAACAGTCATTTAATTTATTGCCAAACGGTTTTACGCTGACTTATTGAGCAACCTACATTCTCGGATAAAACCAATTAACCATAACTTACGGTTTGTAACTGTGTTGCAAAGGTTTGAGATTATTCGCATTACTGGCGGAAGCTTTCCTACGCTCGAGGGTAAACTCCGTCAAGGGTTCAGAATGACATAATCAAGTTATTACTCCATAAGCGCTATTAACTAAATCTTTCTGAGAATGCGATCATAAATGTCGCAAATCGAACTGATGCGGTGGGTGGGCGGGCAAATAAAATCCTGCTCCAAGCAGGATTTTCCCCCCTTTATCGGGGGTCGTCATTGATTATTTGACAAAATCATCAATCTCTTCATTATCGTCAGTTGCCTTTTTCTTATGAGAAGCTTTGACTGCCGATTCGATATAACGGAAGTGCAAGTCAATCACTGCTTGCTCAGATGAAAGCCAGTAAACGTTGCTCAAGATTTCTTCAAGCATCTCGTCAGCCGAGTAGCCTTCATATTGCTTGTTAAACCAAGTATTGAACGCTTCCCAGTCAAGAGCTTTACCTTTCTGCAACTGTCGTTGTTTGGCACGTCCCGTTAACTCGCGGGCAACGTGCAAAAACATCTCGAAGCGCTGTTCTTCAAGAGTTTCTGCAAATTGCTTTTGCATCGGAGTTGGAGCGGATTTGCGATTAGCCATGATTAACCCTCAAGCGTGTTTTTTTTCACAACTAAAGCGACGGCAGTCTGCTAATTACAATTAATTCAAAAAAAATAGGGGTGGGTGAGTGGGTAAAATTAAATTCACAATCAAGGTCAAAATTTCCTTGATTGTGAATTTGTTGGGTCTGCTTCTCAGAGCGTCCTGATTCGGACGGTGGCGACAATCATTATCCAGCATCGCGATTCGTGGAAAAGGCCTCGATAGAGGCAAAAAAATGCTCTGCTTTTTCAGCAGAGCTTTCTAATCAAACTTTAGCAATTATTCGTCGTCTTCCTCAAATTCTTCGTCTTCGTCTAAACTAAAATCATCCTCCTCATCGTCATCATCCTCATCCTCGTCCTCATCGCTTTCGGAGTCTTTGTCATCCTCATCAATTTCATCGAGTATGTCATCAATTTCATCATCTTCATCATCGAGTTCGTCGTCGTCATCGAGTTCTTCAGTATCTTCTTCAGAGGATTTAGCTAACTCGTTGCGACGCTTTAAGCTTTGAGCATTGAACTCCATTAAATCGGCAATGGCAGCTTGTGGGTTGTCAGCAATTGTATCGTAAAGTTGGCTCATCGCTAAGGCAACAACTTCGACATCATACTTGAGTTCATCGGGTCGGCCAACTAGCTTGGGAAACACAGTATTGTTCCACTCTTGCCAGTCGAATTTTTTACCATTGCCATTGCCGTTGCGCTTGTTCAACTGAGCTTGAATATCCAATCCCAGTTTTTCGCGAATTGCGTGGCCAACCTTTGTCGAAATACGGCTATCGCGACGCTGAATTGTCACACCGTACTTCTTATGAATTGTATTGCGAATCTGTTTGACTAGCTCGCCAGCAAGTTGCTCGGAGCTGAGGTTAGGTTGAGGTTTTGATTTGGCTCCATTGTTACTGCCGACAGTTTGACTGTTCTGTTTTTCGGGCGGTTTAGATTTAGCAGGCACTGGTGACTGAGAGCGAATGGGAGTGGCTGCGGTTTGTTTTTTAGTTGTAGCCATGATTGACAATTTAAGTTGCATAACATCAATTAATGAGTGCCGTTAGGCACAATTACCCCCTCCAGTTGAGGGGGAGTATTTCGCTCATTAGCAGGAAGCTAAATTTTAATTATGTTAGTTAAATTTTTATGTTAAACATCCTCTATTTAGATGTATAAATTCATGAAACTTTTCACTGCGTGGTCTAATTTAAGAGCGACTCAAACTCCCATATTTGCCCTCGAATATTACAGTGCAGATCGTCAAAAAATCTTGTCATCATTTCATCAGTACGCCAGTGAGTGTTGTTTACCTGTTTATTATTGGAATCCTGGCTATGAAACTCTTCAACAGGTGCGGTGTTTGGATAAACATCTCCCGAAATTAGGTTTTCATTCTGATATGGCAAACGTTTCCGATATTTCGGACATGTATAATAGTGAATACGTCTTATGTAAAACTGAGCTATCTGTCGAGAGTGATGTCCTGCAATTTCTGCTGGAAAATGACTGCCCCGGTATCTTTTTGTTAGAGGACATTTTGGAGTCAGACAGTACCGAACAGCCTCTTGTCCGACGTTATTCTCAATTGGCTAACGCATTCTTTGAGCTGAAAGGGCGTTGGGCCGACCAATATTGGGTACTGCTGGGCGAGTACATCCAATTGCCATCAAAGCTAAGTCCATTAATTCCTCTACTCAAATGTCCGTTACCCGATCGTTTTGAAGTCGAAGTTCTTGTAGATAATTTTTGCGATCGCAATTGTTCCCTTGATTGGGGTTCGGATGCGGTAGCTGCTAAAAAACGGCTGGCTGTTTCTAGTCTAGGGCTACCAACTGCTGAAATTGAATTGGTGTTAGAACGATCGCTCTCTATGACCGCTTCAGTTGTCCATATCGCACAGTTGGTATTAGAGCATAAAATATCGCAACTTCGAGACCAGGGGTTGGAGTTCATTGCTTCTCCAGACGTGCCTCATGCTGGCGGTTTAGATTTATTAGACGCTTATTTGAGCGAAGTCGTAAAGCTGTCAGAAGCTGATGCCAAAAAATATCACCTCAGACCTCCCAAAGGAATGCTGCTGTGGGGGCCGCCGGGGACTGGCAAAAGTTTGAGTGCAAAGCTAGCTGCTAAGAAGCTAGGTTATGCGCTTTTAGCAGCAAGTTGGGGCAATATTCTAGGTTCCTCTAATCCCGATCGCGCTCTCAACAAAATGCTGGATACAGCCGATAATTTGGGCGGCTGCGTGCTGTTCTTTGACGATTTTGACAAGGGTTTTTCTGGCTGGGAATCAAATGCTGATGGCGGTGCAGCTAGGCGACTGTCGCATAAATTGCTCACATGGATGCAGGAGCATGAAAGCCCCGTGTTAATGTTAGCTACTGTAAACCGCTTAGAAATGCTGCCGGCTGAACTTATCCGCAGATTTGACGACGGCGGAATCTGGTTTGTGGATTTGCCACACAGCGGCGCTCGCTATGAGATTTTCAATTTGCACTTAGCTAAGTATTTCCCAGAGCAGTTTGGGGAAGGAAAAGAGAATCTTTGGAGCGACAGACAGTGGTATTCGCTACTATCTGATTATGCCGGAGCAACGAGTGCTGAAATTGCGATCGCAGTTAAACGCTGTGCCCAGCGAGCTTATTGTGAAGGGCGACCTGGTAAAATTGAATTGGCCGATCTGCGTTATCAGAGAACTCAGTTTGTGCTGTCGTCTGAGCGTTCTTCTGAAGATATCCAGGGGATTCGGAATAAAGCGTCCTTTGCTCGGCCTGCTTCTGGGAGGGATGGGTCTAAATTTGCGGCGGCAGAGCAAGAATTATTCGAGTATCGACCACCTGCTTACGACAAAAGTTGAGTGCATGATAAACAACAATAGCATGGGTTTGTTGGTGAGCCAAAAAGTTTTGACTGTTGATAGAATTAGCGCAAAAGTTTTATGGCACTTTCTATAGCAGGACTTACGCCCTACGCCGCGAGATCGCTGTCAGACAAACTCCCAGCGCGAGATACAGGAAAGTAAACAAGGTAAATCGTTTCATTTTTTGCAAATAAAGCTCAGCGATAATCTATTCCTGTGTGGCTGACATAACTCAGCCGATGAACAACAATTAGTCCACATGCAGCACAGCCTTACCTGAAAATCTGCGCCCGATCAAATCAGCCGCTGTTACGCCTGCTTCACGCCATGAAACTGCTCGATCGATGTCAATACGGTTCAGTTAAGAGCTATGCAGTGCTTAAAACAATAAATACAGGAGGATTCATTATTATTCCAGTACCT